>JBCCVK010000331.1:0-3159 GCA_039195495.1 Pseudomonadota bacterium | reverse complement strand
GGCGATCCTGCGTGTGATCACCTTCAACGACCAGACATTTTCCAATCTGAAGGACGGATTCGAAAAGATCGCCGAAGAGGCGGGCGGCGTCGGCGCGCTGAGCGGTGTGGTCATCGACTTGCGCAACAATCCAGGCGGCTTGCTCAACCAGGCGATTGCCGTGTCGGACGCTTTCCTTGACAAGGGTGAAATCGTATCGACCCGCGGGCGCAGCCCCGAGGACAGCAACCGCGTGAACGCCACTCCGGGCGACCTTGCCCAAGGAAGACCGATCGTGGTCCTGATCAACGGCGGATCGGCTTCCGCATCGGAAATCGTGGCGGGCGCCTTGCAGGACCATCGCCGCGCGATCGTCATCGGCACCAAGAGCTTCGGCAAGGGGTCGGTTCAAACGATCATGCCGCTCAGGGGCGACGGAGCGATGCGCCTTACAACGGCGCGGTATTATACACCGTCCGGCCGCTCGATCCAGGCGCTGGGCGTGTCGCCGGACATCGTGGTGGAGCAACCCCGGCGTACGGAAATCGAGGAAGAGGGCGATACGCCGCGCGGCATCCGGTCAGAGGCCGAGCTGCGGGGCGCGATCAGCAACGATTCGATCTCCGAAGATGAACGGCAGCAATTGATCAAGGAGCAGGAAGAGGCCGAAGACGCCGCCAGACGACGGCAAGAGGATTATCAAATGGCCTATGCCATCGATATCCTCAAAGGCATGAACGCATTGGCGCCGCAAAAATAAGCGCGACTTTCGGTTCGGGCAGTTGGGAATTTCGCCGTGGCACTCGACAAATCTAAATTGCCCTATCGTCCCTGTGTCGGGATCGTGCTGGCCAACGAGCAAGGTCTGATCTTCGCGGGCGAGCGGGTGGACACACCGGGCGCCTGGCAGATGCCCCAGGGCGGGATCGACGAAGATGAGACGCCCGCGGCAGCCGCGTTACGCGAACTGCGGGAAGAGACCGGGATAGGCGCCGATCTGGTCCGCATCGAAGCCGCCATATCGGATTGGGTGCGTTACGATCTGCCGGAGCCACTGCTGGGTCGGGTCTGGCAGGGCAAATATCGCGGGCAGAAGCAGTTGTGGTATCTGTTGCGCTTCCACGGCGACGACACGCAGATTCAGATCGCCACGGACCATCCCGAGTTTTCCCGCTGGCGCTGGATGCGTGCCAGCGATTTGATCGAGGCGATCGTGTCGTTCAAGCGCGAATTGTATCGCACAGTGCTGGGTGAATTTTCAGCGCACCTGGCACCGTGACCGCAAAAGCACGTGCTCGCGCGACCGCCCCGAGCCACGGCACCGATGCGCTTTCGCCCCGAATGAAAAAGATGTTCTTCGACATCCTGGCCCCATTCGCCGAATTTGAATCCGATCTCGTGCGCAGGCGCATCCGTGAGGGGATGGCGCGCGCCAACGGCAAACCGCGGGGAAAACGGCCCAAGCAAACGGAGAAACGGCGGCAGGAACCTTGCCGGATGCACGCCACCGGCCACCGTTCGTTCCATAAGTGATCTGGCCGGGATGTTTTCCGTGTCGCGTCCAACCGTCTACGGCCCCCTGAACGGGCACAAGACCCGGCCCGCGCTGCGCCGGGCATGATCCGGAGACGATGCGGGACAAAGATCATCGACCGAAATACAGAGATTTGACGGGCCAGTCGTTGATCGAAAAGCAGGTGGCCTTAACTCAGACAGGGTCACCGGGAGATCAACGATGATGAGACGTTACGTTTTCTGTCTGCTGGCTCTTCTCGCATTTGCGATGCCAAGTTTGGCCGAAGAACTCACCGCGCCCGAGAAGCGGCTCATTTCACTCTTCGAAGCCTCGAAGGCATCCGTCGTCTCAATCATGACCGGGCAACGCATGGTCGATCCTTGGCTTCGCCGCGCAGAGATCGTTCCAAGTGGGTCCGGGTCCGGATTCTTCTGGGGCAGCGACGGCCATGTGGTGACGAATGCCCATGTCATCCGAAGAGCCGTGCGCGCAGAGGTTCACTTGGCGGATGGGCGGGTCTTGCCCGCGCGCCTCGTCGGGGCGGCACCGCAATACGATCTTGCCGTTCTCGGAGTTGACCTTGACGGCGTTTCTCCCGAACCGCTCATCACAGGCGAAAGTGCCTCGCTGAAAGTCGTGCAAAGCGTGCTCGCGATCGGAAACCCGTTTGGGCTCGACTGGACGTTGACGACCGGCATCGTCTCGGCGCTCGATCGCGAGATACCGATTGGCAATGGCGTTATCGAAGGTCTTATTCAGACGGATGCGGCCATTAATCCCGGCAACTCCGGTGGGCCGCTTCTCGACAGTTCCGGGCGCTTGATCGGCGTGAACACGGCAATCTTCAGCCCATCGGGGACGAGCGCGGGGATCGGGTTCGCCGTTCCGGTCGACATGGTGAAACGGGTTGTCCCGCAACTGATCGCAAACGGCGTTTACCGCCCTCCCGTATTGGGTGTTCGCTTCGACCCACGCATCGATGCGTTGGCGCGACGGAACGGCATCGAAGGCGTCGTTATTTTGGCTGTCGATCCCGCAGGACCCGCGGATGCAGCGGGACTACGCCCGGCAGAGCGAGGACGAAGTGGTGATCTGGTGCCCGGTGATGTCATTCAAGGTCTCGCGGGCAGACGGGTTTCGAACGGGACCGATCTGCAAGCAGCCTTGGATGACTTCGAACCGGGGGCCGAAGTCTCGTTGGACGTCTGGCGCAACGGCGATTTGCGCGAAGTCCAAATTACTCTGGCCGCGCCGTGAAGCGACAACGGAACTCTTGGAAGTCCGAGATCATCAAGATTTAATTCAATATCGGCAATATTTCGCGTAGCACCTGGAACATCTTGAAATCGAAAGACACCGTTCCCATGGACGGTCTTGACCGGAACCTGCCGGCATGGCCGGTCCCGGCCTCGCCGGCCCGGAGTAAGGTTGTGACCATGCTTGTCAAAGCAAAAGAGCTGAAAAAGCGCTTCGGTGACATGACCGCGGTCGATTTTCCAACATTCGCGGCAAGATGCGCGGACTAGGGTCTGTGGACATTCATCGTGAGTTGATGACGGCTGAGCAGAGATTGATCATCGCCGCGTATGAGGTGTCAGTCTTGTCAGAGCGCATAGCTATGCGTTTGAATTCTTTGAGCTTCTGGAAATAGTTTTCGATCAGGT
>JBCCVK010000330.1:0-3176 GCA_039195495.1 Pseudomonadota bacterium | reverse complement strand
TGGTGATTTCGGCGATAATTCCGCTGCTTCCGCTCCATGATCCCAACGTGACATCGACCGCCGATCGGTTCATGCGGCCGTTTTCGCAGGGGCATCTGCTTGGCACCGATCATCTCGGACGCGATCTTCTCTCGCGGCTTTTGCACGGCACGCGGCTGTCGCTGGCCGTTGGCATCGCCGCCACGCTGCTCGCGGCCCTGATCGGTTCGGCGATCGGTGTCGTCGCGGGGTTTTTTGGCGGACGGATCGACAATCTGATCATGCGGGGGGTCGACATGCTCATGGCCTTTCCCTACATCCTGCTGGCACTGGCCATCGTCGCCGCATTGGGGCCCGGGCTGCTGAATGCGCTGATGGCGGTTGCGGCCGTCAACATTCCCTTTTTCGCACGTAACATCCGCGGTATCACGGTGGGTCTCGCCGGGCGTGAGTTCATCGACGCGGCGCGTCTTCTGGGCATGAGCAATACGCGCATCATCCTGACCGAGCTTCTGCCGAACCTCCTGCCCGTCATCATCATCGCCATGTCCACCACGGTGGGCTGGATGATTCTTGAAACGGCGGGTCTTTCGTTCCTCGGCCTCGGCTCCCAGCCGCCGCAGGCCGATCTCGGCTCGATGCTCGGCGAAGCGCGCTCCGCGCTCATCACCTCGCCGCATACCTCGATCGTGCCCGGGCTGATGATCTTTCTGATCGTCATGAGCATCAATCTTCTGGGCGATGGTGTGCGCGACGCGCTCGACCCTCGTCTGCGTTCTGGCGCGCTGAGCCGCCCGCGCGCCGCGACGCTTGTCGACAGGACGGGCGATATTCCGGCGCCCACTGACGATCTCTTGGCGATTCAGGAATTGCGGACGGAATTCCGCGTCGGCGCGCGGGTCTACAAGGCCGTGAACGGCGTCACCCTGACGGTGAAGCCCGGCGAATGTCTTGGCGTCATAGGCGAGTCCGGCTCCGGCAAATCCGTCACCGCGATGTCGGTGACGGGTCTTGTCGCCTCTCCACCAGGCGTCATCGCCGGGGGCGCGGCGCGTTTCGAGGGCGAGGATCTGATCGGCGCGCCCTACGAGGCATTGCGCCTGAAACGCGGCGATCGTGTCGCCTATATCTTCCAGGATCCGCTCTCGACGCTGCATCCGCTCTATCGTGTCGGGGATCAGTTGATCGAAGCGATCCGGTCGCATCGCGATACGGGGAGGGCCGCCGCCCGCGTTCGGGCGATCGAATTGTTCAAGGCGGTGCGGATTCCGAATGCGGAAAGCCGGATAAACGATTTTCCGCATCAGATGTCGGGCGGCATGCGGCAGCGGGTCGGTATCGCAATGGCGCTCGCGAACGATCCCGACGTGATCATTGCGGATGAACCGACAACCGCGCTCGACGTGACCGTGCAGGCGCAGATTCTCGCCCTTCTCGAAGATCTCCGCCGGGATCGGGGGCTGGCGATCATCTTCATCACGCACGATTTCGGTGTCGTCGCTCAGCTTTGCAATCGCGTCGCCGTGATGTATGCGGGTCTCATCGTCGAGGAGGGGCCGACCCGGGCCGTCCTCGACGCGCCGGCCCATCCCTATACCAAACGCCTGATCGCCTGTGTTCCCGAACTGGGCCGCGGGCGGCGGGTGCTGACCGCGATCCCCGGCCTGCCGCCTGCGGTGGACAGGCTGCCCGAAGGCTGTGCCTTCGCCCCCCGCTGCACCAGGGCGGCCGCGCGCTGCCGCACGGGAAAGATTGCCCTTTCCGTTTCCGCCCGCGCGGCCCGCGCCGTGCGCTGTCATTTCCCGGAGGAGGTGCATCCATGATCGCGCTGCGGGTTGAAAACCTGTCGAAGACCTTCCCGCGACCCCGAACGCTCCTTGGTTCGGAAAGACCGGGCGTCCGCGCCGTGCAGCCGGTATCGTTCGAGATCGCGACGGGGGAAACGTTGGGTTTGGTGGGTGAATCCGGTTGCGGCAAGTCCACCCTTGCCCGGATGCTGGTCGGACTTCTGCCGCCGACGACGGGCCGGGTCGAGATCGAAGGCAGGGCGCTTGAAAAAGCCGACCCGGCCAAGTTTGGGCATATGATACAGTATCTCTTTCAGGATCCGGTCAGCAGTCTCAATCCGCGCAAGACGATCCGTCAGGCGATGGAAGTTCCTTTGAAGCACTTGCATCGCATGAACGGATCGGAGCGGGAGGATCGCATCCGAGAGATCTTCGATGCCGTGAATCTTCGCGAGGAGTTTCTCGACCGCTATCCGCATGAATTTTCGGGCGGTCAGGCGCAGCGGATCGGTATTGCCCGGGCGCTTGTCGCGCAAGCGCGGATCATCATTCTCGACGAACCGGTCTCGGCCCTCGATGTCTCGGTTCAAGCGCAGGTTCTGAACCTGTTGGCCGATCTCAAGCGACGATTCAACCTGACCTATCTTTTCATCAGCCATGATCTGGCGGTGGTCGAGGCAGTGAGCGACCGCGTGGCGGTTCTTTACTTCGGTTCCGTGGTCGAGATCGGACCAGCAAAGGGCATCTTTGCCGCGCCGCGCCACCCATATACGAAACTACTCGCCGACAGTGCGCCCGTGGTTGGGCGCAAGCTGCAGATGCCGGAAGGGAGGGAAACCGAACTTCCCGATCCGCTGAACCCGCCCACAGGCTGCGCTTTCCGCGCCCGCTGTCCATATGCCGGTGAGATTTGCGCGCGCGACGCACCTGCATTGCAGGCGGGCCAAGTCGCGGGGCAGGTGGCCTGCTTTCATCCGCTTGCAAGCTGAGCGTTTGGAAGGGGCGCCGTCCCATGTGTTTGTGCCAAACAAATTTGGCCCTGAAACGTCAAGGTGATCAGTTTGCGCACGACGCCAATGTCGCGACATATGCAAGACCGCCACCGAGCGCCGAATGCGCGTACTTCTGACTGGACGTTCTCAACGCCTTTGCGGCTCAAAAGCGCCCAAAACACGCGCGTCTCAGGGGCATCGCGCAGGACGACGCGGACGTGATCAAACACCGTGGTGATGAAAGAGGACCAGCCGCCGCACGCGGCGACTGGCCATTCGAGTTCACTTGAGCGACGCGATGAAAGTGTTCACGTCGTCGAGCGACACGTATTCGACCTCTTCGATCCCGCCTTCCGAGAAGGACCAGACAACCGCCGGGGCCGAGACGTCACCGTTGGCGTCAAAGCTCACATTGCCC
>JBCCVK010000329.1:0-3176 GCA_039195495.1 Pseudomonadota bacterium | reverse complement strand
CACCATGATGCCCGATTTCGTGAACACGGCGGGATCCAATTCCTTCACCCGCTGCAAAAGCCGCAAGGAGTGGAAATATCGCGCGCCCGGGCGCACTTCGGGATAAAGACCCGGTACGGTCTCAAGATTGTGGTTGAAAACATCCGGTTTCGCCTCGACGACGATCTCCAGAACCCCGGGATCGCATTTCAGAAAATCGGGGGTCAGGATCTCGATCGTCGTGCCCGGCGACCGGCGGCGGATCGCACGGATCGTCTGGGCGAAATGCGCAGCGCCGCCGTCTGCGACATCATCCCGATCCACACTGGTGACGACCACGTGTTTCAAACCCAGCTTGCCGACGGCATCGGCCACCCGGCCCGGCTCGAACGCATCAAGCGCCCGAGGCGGCTTACCGGTGGCAATGTTGCAAAAGGTGCACGCACGGGTACAGACGTCGCCCATGATCATCATGGTGGCATGGCCCTTGCTCCAACACTCGCCGACATTGGGACATCCCGCCTCTTCGCAAACGGTGACCAGGTCATGCGCACGGATGACATCCCGCGTGACCCTGTAACCGTCCGAGGTCGGCGCCTTGACGCGAATCCAGTCCGGTTTCTTGGGTTGCGGATTGTCCGTGCGATGCGCTTTTTCGGGGTGACGCTGATCGGGGATTTTCAAATCGCGGGCCGCCATCGGTGCCTCCATCGGTTTGCCGACAGTTTAACGAAACCGTAACATCTTGTCCAAACAACGATTTGCCGGGCATGACGGGATTGCATCGGCCTCATGCCGTTGGCAACGTCGGCGGTACCGGAACCTCCCCGCCGGGCGGAACGCGGCAGAGGGGTCCGAGACGCGTGAAGGTCATCCGATCTTCCGGCCCATGTCGCCATGGAGGCGGGCGTAGTGGCGGGCAAGCCGCCGAAGCGCCCGTTTCGGGCTTCCGAGCCATAATCGCGACAAGGACCCTGGGCGGTTGATCCGACCGGATCGACCCCCATTGTTGGCGACCATGCCGGCCGGCGCGCGGCCGTCCTCCCGTCATCCTCCGGACCGCGTGGTGCGAAAGGTCTTGCACTAGACGAATGTATCCTGCATCGAAGCCTTCTTTTTATCGACATAGGCGCGCAATGCTTCCGCGATGCCGGCATCCAGTTCCGGTGCCTGGTAATCCTTCAGTGCCTTTTGGACCCTGGCTTGCGCCAGTTGCGCCGTGTCGCGGCCGCCCTCCTCGACCCAGGTTTCGAATGGTTTGTAATCCAGAAGTTCCGATCGCCAGAAAGCCGATTTGAAGTTTTTCTGCGTATGCGCGCAGCCCAGGAAATGGCCGCCGGGGCCGATTTCCCGCAAGGCGTCCATGGCCTGCGCGTTCTCGTCGACCGGTATGCCCTCGGCCAGCTTGTGAAGAACGCCCAACTGATCCGCATCCATGACGAATTTCTCATAGGACGACACCAGACCGCCTTCCAGCCAGCCGCAGGAGTGCAGCATGAAGTTCACCCCTGACAGAAGTGCCGTGTGCAACGAATTCGCCGATTCATAGGCCGCCTGGGCGTCCGGCAGTTTCGAGCCGCAAAAGGCGCCGCCCGACCGGTAGGGAAGCCCCAGACGCCGGGCCAGTTGCCCGGCCCCGTAAGTGATCTGCGCGGCCTCCGGCGTTCCGAAAGTCGGCGCGCCCGAATTCATGTCGATCGAGGTCACGAAAGCGCCGAAGATCACCGGGGCCCCTTTGCGGACAAGCTGGCTGTAGGCCACGCCCGCCAAGACTTCGGCCAGAACTTGCGTCAGGGTTCCGGCCACGCTGACCGGCGCCATCGCGCCGCCCACGATGAAGGGGCTGACGATGCAGGCTTGATTGCTTTTCGCATAGACTTCCAAAGCGCCCATCATCACCGAATCGAACGTCAGCGGCGAATTGATGTTGATCAACGAGGTCATACAGGTATTTTCCCGCGAAAACCCCTCGCCAAAGAGAATGCCGCACATCTCGACCGCGTCGCGCGCGCGGGTCGGTTCCGTCACCGCCCCCATGAACGGTTTGTCGCTTAAGGTCATATGCGCCAGCAGCATGTCCAGATGCCGCTTGTTCACCGCCACATCGGTCGGCTCGCACACCGTGCCGCCGGAATGATGCAGCCATTTCGACATATAGGCCAACTTCACGAAATTCTCGAAATCGTTCATCGTGGCGTAACGCCGACCACCGTCCAGATCGCGCACGAAAGGGGGCCCGTAGACCGGTGCCAACACCAGATTGTTGCCGCCGATCACAACGTTTTTCGAGGGATCTCGCGCCACTTGGACGAATTGCGCCGGAGCCGAGCCGCAAAGTTCGCGCGCAAGTCCCCGCGGGAGCCGCACGCGTTCGCCCTCGATATCCGCGCCGGCCGCGCGCCACAGTTCCAGCGCACCGGGATTGTCGACGAAATTGACGCCGATGTCCTGCAGAACGGTTTCGGCGTTGGCCTCGATGATCGCCAATGCCTCTTCATTCAAGACGTCCAGACTAGGCAGCGCGCGTTCGATATATTTCGCCGTCTCGATCGCGACGGCACTTCGCGCGGCACGACGGGCGGCCCCCCCGCCGGCGCGGCGGCGAGGCGCAGCGGCGGCATCGCTCATGATGATCCCTCCGGTCCGAAAAGATGTTGCCTTGTCCTAACCTCCGATGCGGAAACTGGTTGCAAGATTTCCGCCCTTTAGAGAGGAAAAACGACATGGCGCTCACAATCCGTCGCGGCTGAGGCGATAGATCCTGTCGTTGCCGACCGACATGAACCAGATCGATCCATCGGGCGCTTCGCGGACATCGCGGACACGGGCGGTCTCATCGCCCCGGATCCGCTCCGCCTCGCGCAGCGGTCCGTCGGCATCAAGCCGCGAGATATGATCGAATTTCAGACTGCCCACGAATATGTCACCACGCCATTGGGGCCACATCCTGCCTGAATAGATCATCATGCCCGAGGGCGCGATGGACGGATCCCAATAATGGGCGGGCTGTTCCATTCCTTCCTTCGCCGTCCCTTCACCGATCCTGGCCCCGCTATAGTGCCGACCGTAAGAGATGACCGGCCAGCCATAATTGCCGCCTTTCGTTATCCGATTCACCTCGTCTCCGCCGCGGGCGCCGTGCTCGACGACCCACAACGCGCCGTCCAGATCCAGAGCCGCCCCTTGCGGATTGCGAT
>JBCCVK010000328.1:0-3242 GCA_039195495.1 Pseudomonadota bacterium | reverse complement strand
GGCGGTATGTTGGGATGCGCGCTTGAGGCGGTTGTGGTCGATCCGGCCTCGGACTGGCCGCTTTTTGCTGAAAAGGCGCATCCCAACATACCGCCCTTGGCGTTCTGGTCGTCGATCAGCATCAGCATCGTGTCTTTCAGGGTCGTCTCGGAAATCGCCATCGTGCCGGAAAGCGAATGCAGAACACCCACCTTTATCGGGCAAGCGACAGCGAATGTGGGCGCCGAAAGCGCGGTGACAGCGACCGTCCCTGCGAGAATGGTCCTAAGCAATTTCATGCGTTTCTCCTTGGCGGGCAGGTGTGAAATCCTTGCGCCGTCGCGCCAGGCTTCATACCTGTGCCCTGCAGCTTCGTGTTGCATCCGTGTGGCGGTCGGGCTGAGTTTTCCGATCCAACCGACCGTCACACACCCTCATCAAACAAGTCAGGCAGCCTGAGGGGCAGGAAAATCGATTCTGCATCGTAGCGAAGATGGCAATCACACTCTCGCCCGAATTCCGGTCATCGCACCCGGACGCCCAAGAGATAGGCAATTACCGCGGCTTGCGCCTATTATTTGGGCGACCCGCTGTGGAACGTGATCTATACATGCGCTGAGCCAGCCCGTGGGCCTGAACAGCCTGCGGTTGCAGGCAGCCAAAATTCAGAACATCCGCAAATGTCAGCTTGCCAAGGCGCCGCTTTCGGTTCGGCACGCTTCGGAAAATGTCGCCGAGATCGTGCTTGGCCGCTTGCACCGGATTCGATGGCAAGACCGGTCCGCCTCATGCGGGCACGCGCACGAGGACGGCGGCCATTTTCCGTCCGGCATATCCAGAAACGCCCCCAAGGTCACCAGAGCCTCGTCCGGTGCTTCTTCGGGGATGGACTGCCCGCTCGGCATGGGGCGAAGGTCGGCCGGGAGCACCAGCCGTCCCGGATATTTCGAACGTCGAAGTGCCGACCAGCCATACCACGTTTTTCCCATGTGACAAGGTTCGGGCAGGTGATCCGATCGCTTGCTGCGTGATCGGCCGCCTCGTGCGATCGATCCTTCCGTCGTCGCGTATGCCCGAAGGTGAGCATCGCCGGCACGATGGCGATCTGCACCCCCTGCGACGGCGCCCCGAACCAGGAGGCCAGGGCAAGGCCGGAGCCCCCCGGTCATTGCACGCCCTGGGCGCGCAGGATCCTGGACCGCACCGGGGACGTGCGGGGGGCTTTGCGCGCGCATCACGGTTTGACCTTGAAGCCCGGACGGGCTTTCTCGCGGGCTTCGCAGCGCTCTACACCTTCCTGCGGGCAATATTCAGGCGGCGGGGATGACCGCGAAAGGGTCGAACATGGGCGGCACCCGGGGTCGGTGGACGCCGCATTCGAGCGGGATGATCTCGGGGAAGTAGCTGTAGACGCCGGGGGGCAGATCGCGCGGAATGCGCATCTGCACCGCGAAGCCGCCATACTCGGCCGCGACCGAAGCCACGACGCCGAACATCGCCAGCAGCAGTTGCGGGCCGGTCCTTGAGCGCGAACCCGCCACGCGGGGGATTGGTCATTGGGGGACCCGCATGAGAAAGCCCCGCGCGAGGCGGGGCGGGTGGTTTCTAAATGGGGCCCCAGGGCTTTACCCGACGGGCCTCCAAACGGCATCTCTGAGCGGCCACATGCAGATAGGCTTTCGACCGGGATGCGTCGGTTCGGCCGAAATCATGACCCCCGGCCCCATGGCGCAAAGACCCGCGTACCTGTACCCTTCCGGGACCGACGCGGCGGCAAGCCGCTCGAAGGCCCGGAACGCGTCTTGAAGGGTCGACCCCTTGGTTTCGGCTTGTGCCATTCCCGCAAGCGGAAGCGCCGCGATGGCGGGAACGGCTTGCAGAACGCCATGCCGCGACCTATCCAGGCCCTCGGCCATGTCAATGCACCGCAGCGTTTGATCATGGCCAGACCGCGCGTCGGACCCCATACCGCGCGCGGTCGCTTCGCCCTCGCCGTTGAATCTCAGGGTGCCGGATGTCATGTCAATGATCGAATTCCTTTTGGTTTGGCTTCATCGAAGGAGCTGCCGGTCGCCAGACTGACGCGGCCCTTTCGCTTTTCCCGCCCATAGTATGGACGCATCTTCAACATCTTCGGGCTGCAATGTCCTGGTGGCGCAGTGGAGTTCGTCAAGAATGTCGGCCTCCTGAATGGTTTCCTTGCCTTTCTGGCGCATGAATTTACGCGCCGCGTCCATCGCCCTCAAACCCGCGCAAAGCTCGGGAACGCTCCGATACTCGCCCCCATCTATGGACGGCACGAAATACGCGGTCGAACCCAGCCGGGCGGCTATGGGCATCAGGGTCGGATCGATGTCGTTGAACGTCGCCTGTCGATCCGACGCGGACGGTTTGCGGATCGACGCTTCCGCGTATTGCCGGGCCGTCTCGCTTGGCAAAGCGGCGCGCCGACCGCGAAGGTCGCCGTGTCCCGGCAGGTGGCGAAGGTGATGTCGAAACTGCCGGCCGACACATCCATGACATGGATTTCGTACAGATCGGCGCCGTTCGCCACGGTGACTGTCTGCCAGGACGGGCGGCCCGCGGCCGAGACCAGCGTGATTTGCCCACTGGGCGCGTTCGACGTCATGCCGGTGGTGCGGCTGGTGATCTGCGTCACGGCGCCGTCCGATCCGGACGCATGGCCCATGGCCGCGCCGCCGGTCATTTCAAGGTTCGGCACGTTGTTGAACATCTCCGCGCGCGTCTGGCGCCTGGTCTCTCCGTCGCTGGTGTCGATGACGCCTCATCATCGGTTGTACTGCCGACCCTGGTCAGGGCGATCAGATCGCTGATTCTGGTATCGGCCATCAGTCGTAACCTCGCGCGCGGATGTTCAGCGTGACGCGCATCAGATCGCGCACGCGCGTGTTTTCGGCGATCGGGATGTCATCGGCCTGCGCCAGCGCCACGTCGCCGAAGCTGCCGGGTCGCCAGGCGATGAAGAACGGCTCCTCCTCGATCGCGGTCTGGAAGCTCTTCCGGTGCGCGCCACGGTCACCGCCGGTCCAAGGGCGGGCGCAAACGCACGGATCATGTGGGCCGTGCCGACGAAGGATAAACCTTACAGGCCGCGCCACACCTGAACGCGAAAGGAAACCAGAGACAACAGATGGCAAGACCAACGATGTGACGATGTGCCCTTCGGCGGCAAAGATCAGGATATCCCGCCGAACGTCCCGGGCGTTTCTGCCCGCGAAACAGTCAAGGACCGTGATCCGCGG
>JBCCVK010000327.1:0-3242 GCA_039195495.1 Pseudomonadota bacterium | reverse complement strand
CGGCACGCCATTCGATGGGGGGGCAGGCGATTCCGCGCGACGGGCACGCGCTTGTCTTCGACAACGGTTTCGTGGAACCCGATCGGGCGAACGGGATCTATCGGGTCCATGCGGGTGCGCGCTGGTCCCAGGTGATCGCCGCGCTTGATCCGATCGGCTGGTCGCCGAAAGTCATGCAATCCAATCACGATTTCGGCGTTGCCGCTACATTTTGCGTGAATGCCCATGGCTGGCCAGTGCCGCATGGCCCAATGGGTTCCACCGTGCGTTCGTTTCGAATGGTGGTGCCGTCCGGCGATTTGGTCACCTGTTCGCGCAGCGAAAACACCGATCTCTTCAACGCGACCATGGGGGGATACGGACTTACCGGAGCGATCGTCGACATGGTGGTCGAGATGACGCCCAACCAGCGCCTGACGCCGACATTCGAGCGTCTGAGCGCCGAGGCCTGCGCACCGGCATTCATGGCGGCGACGATGGAACCGGATGTCACCATGGCCTATGGCCGTCTGAATGTCGGGCGGGCGCGTTTCTTCGAACGGGGGCTGATGATCACCTACCGGCCCTCGACCGATCAGGCCGCGCTGCCTCCCGCCGCGGGGTCGGGCGCCGTGTCGCACATAGCCGGCCGTCTTTATCGTGCACAGCTTGGCAACGAAACGATGAAACGCTTTCGCTGGTGGATGGAGGCGACGGCCGCGCCCTACATCACCACCGGATCCGTGACGCGAAACGGTCTGATCAACGAGCCCGTGGCGACGCTCGACGACCGCGATCCGGATCGGACCGATATTCTGCACGAGTATTTCGTGTCACCAGACCGCTTCGATGATTTTCTCCTGATCTGCCGCGAGGTGATTCCGGCTTCCTATCAGGAATTTCTCAATGTCACCCTTCGCTTCGTGGATCGCGATCCGGACAGCTATCTGTCCTACGCACCGGTTCCGCGCATCGCGGCCGTCATGTCGTTCAGCCAGGAGATGACGGCACGCGCCGAGGCCGACATGGCGCGGATGACCCGATCGCTCGTAGACGGCATCACGGAAATCGGCGGCAGCTATTACCTGCCCTATCGCCCGCACCCGACGGTCGATCAGCTTGCCCGCGCTTATCCCCGGGCTGCCGGGTTTGCGGCCTTCAAGCGTTTTCTCGATCCCGAATTGCGGTTTAGAAACAATTTCTGGGACATGTATCTGAGCGCGTTATGACGATCCTCCGCAAGATATCGATCGGATATTTCGTGGTTCTGATGGCCGCGGCCTCGCTGAACTACATCCCTGGGCTGACCGACGAGAACGGTCTCGCCTTCGGTATTTTCGCGCTCGATATTTTCGATGACGCTCTGCATGTCGCCTCGGCCCTGTGGGCAATCGGTGCGGCGCTGGTCTCGCATCGGGCCTCTCAGACGTTTCTCGTCCTCTTCGGCGCGGCCTATTTGGGCGACGGCGTTTTCGGTTTCTTTACCGGCTATGGCTATCTCGATCTGGGTATCTTCTTGAACCAGACGCTGGGTTCGTCGTTTTCGCTTCCCCGGTTTCTGGCCAATCTGCCGCATTTGCTTCTGGGGGGGATCGGGCTCTGGGCGGGGCTCGCACTCGGGGGACGGCGGTGAGCCGGCTTTTGCGCTGGTTCAAGCGGCTGGCCATCATGCTTGGCCTGCTGATCGTTTCGCTGCTCGCCCCCGTTGCCTATGTGGAGATCATGTGCCGGGGAGAGACCGTCGCCGATGACCACGTGCCGCTGCTGCCCCCTGAACATCACCGAAACGAGGCGCGCACCTTCCTGACGTATCCCGAATGGCACATCGTTCACGCGTATGACGATTACGCCAAGGTGATCGCCACGCATGATCCGCATCATTTCGCTTATTTGGCAAGCATCACCCGATTTTGGACCTCGCTTTGCGCGCTTTCAGCACGCTCCGCCCGCCATGGCGGCTTCACCGGTGAGACGAAAAGCATGGTTTATGTCATCGGCGTAAGCTTCAATTTGGAGATGATCGCGAAAGCCGCGTATGAGGAAACCGTCGGGCGGCTCTTCGCCGTCCTGCGCGGCCCGGAGCGCGTGCCGCTCGACGATCTGTCCGCCCGGCAGGCTGCGGACTATGCGGTCTTTTTACGGCAAACCCCCTGGTATAAATGGGATTTTGACGCTGATACGGACGCGCTCCGCGCGCAGGGCACGAAGGCTCCGCGCGATCGTGAACGAAGATTCGCGCTGGGTGTCGAATACCGGTTCAAGGCCATGTATGCCCGTGCCATCGCCGCGATGGTGGCGACCGTGGGGGCGGACGAGACGACATTGCGGATGATCGTGACGGATCTCGATCCGGATGACCTGTCCGGGTTCGACGGAATCGCGGTTCTCGCCGAGCGTCCGCAAGGCGTCGAAATCGAAACCCCGAGATATCGCCGCCTTACCGGCTTGCTGGCGGATTTGGCCCGCCGCGGCGGTAATTTCGTTGAAATCGCCGGCAATGACGATATCCTTTTGACCGCGTTGTCCGAGGAACCAACCATCGAGGGCGTGCTTCACAGTTTCCCAAGACAGGGCTACGGCGACGTTCGACATCTGATCGCCGTCAAGGTCGAAGACCTGGCCGAAACGCTGCGCGGGCTTGAAGCGAGGAACCTGAGGCTTGAGCATATTCATGATTATTAGACGGTTGCTTCTCGCCATTCCGTTGCTGTTTCTCGGCTGGATAGCGGTGTTGGCCGTGGTGATGCGCTTTTCCGATGGAGCGCCAGCGGCGGTCGTTTTGTTTCCCGGCGCGGCTTTGATGAAAAATCTGCCGAAAGAAGCGTCCCTGATCGATTACACTCCGTTCAGCGTGACGCTCGCGAGTGATGCGACGGATTTTGCACATGCGCTTTATCGCCGAGGCGCGATACTGGTTCTGCCTGCGGGACTCGTCGGTTGTTTCACCGCCGGATTGCAAGCCGAGACGGGACGATAAAGGCTTCCGCGACGGTGAAAACCGCCGTTCATCGTCTCTCCGACCCGAACCGGCGTGGCTTCTTGATCCCCAAGGAGCGGCGGCCTGTGATCGATGTATCGGTCATTTTGGAAACGGATGGTTTTCGGCGCTGACGCATTGGGGCTGGTTTATGCTCTCGCCGCGCCCTATGCGTCAGCGCCGAAAACCATCCGTTTCCAAAATGACCGATACATCGATCACAGGCCGCCGCTCCTTGGGGATCAAGAAGCCACGCCGGTTCGGGTCGGAGAGACGATGAACGGCG
>JBCCVK010000326.1:0-3274 GCA_039195495.1 Pseudomonadota bacterium | reverse complement strand
GTTCCCCGACAGAACATCACGCTTCCGACGCATGGACCGCCCGCCAGGCGAACGGTGCGAACGCCCCCGCCTTATCTGTCTTGTCGGCCCAGTTGGTTCGAAGTTGCATATTGGGCCATTTTTCGGAACGAATATTGAATACCACTTTATCTTAATGGTTTAATATGGCTCCGTTGAGTGGCGTAATAGCAGAGTGGACCCATGGATGACATATGCGCGCCATGACCCTTCAGGAAGGCGGCAAGCCCGTCCATGGCGTCGAACTCGCGGCGATTCCCGGGGGTGAAACTTGCTCTTTGATGATTGACGTGTTCGTCGACAACATTGCGTCCAAACTTCAATGACCATGTCCATGGAATAAGGAGACAACCATGATCTTTCGAATCTTGATGCTTCTGTCCGTTCTAGGGCTTGCAGCCTGCGAGACCGTCGAAGGTTTCGGCCGCGATGTCACGGCCGGCGGCAAAGCAATCTCACAAGCCTCGAACGAGGTTCAGAAAGACCTCTGATGCAATAAAGGCCAAGGATCCTCCTTGGCCTTTTCGGGCTTCCACGGCCGTGTATGGTGATGCGAAGCCAGGCCCGGGCGTGCATCTTTGGGCATTATGGAGAATAATAAGGGACTATCCGAAAACAGCCGCTCCCCGTCGTGCGGAAATCATTCTCGGGCATCGTGACCGGAGCAGAAGCGGCCAGGACCGCGTGTCGGGGCAACATATCCGAGGGCGGATATTCGGGCTGGAGGCAATGCGACCGTCCCCTCTCGGTAAACGCCCCGGGCAAGGCTCTGCGGCGGATGGTCCGGGGTTGACGATGGTTTCGACCTGACATAATCACCGCGAACGGCACGGCGCGGTAGCTCAGTCGGTTAGAGCGAACGACTCATAATCGTTAGGTCGGGAGTTCGAGTCTCCCCCACGCCACCACCGTACCTCTCGCCCGTCCCCATGAACGGCTTGGCACGTGCAGTCCGGTACGGCTTATCCGACGACGACCCCGGCGGTACGATGTGGGCCCCGCGCAGTGGCGGCATGACCGCCCGATTGCAACGTCATCGTAGGAACGGGCCGGAGATGGTTTTCGAGATATCGCTTCCTCGAAGAGACCGACCTATTCGCCATAGGGAACCCAAATGGTCTTGACCTCGGTGGCCTCGGACAGGAAGGCGCGATCCTCGCCCTCGGGACCCGACCAGTCCCGGGCGCGTCCATGATTGACCCAGCTGCGTTTGAGATTCGAAGCCGCTTCGCTTTCGATCGGCCCGGAGAGATTCGACGACGAGAAACTCCAGACCGCGTCCACATCCATATGCCCGGCCAGGGTTCCGGCCAGATCGTCATGAGAACCGGTGACGATGTTGACCACGCCGCCTGGTACATCGGACGTATCGAGTATCTGATAAATATCGGTCGCCGCGAGCGGGAAAGGCTGCGAAGGCACCATCACGATCCGGTTGCCCATCGCGATGGCAGGGGACATGACCGAGACGAAACCCAGAAGCGGCGCCTCGTCCGGACAAAGTGCGCCGATCACACCCACGGGTTCGTTCATGGCCAGCGCGACGCCGCGCAGGGGCACGCCGGCAACGCGGCCGTCATATTTATCGGCCCAGGCGGCATAGGTGAAAAGACGCTGGATCGACAATTGAACCTCGGTTTTCGACTTGGCGGCGGACTGTCCCGTAAGGTCGGTCAGACGCCTCTCGAACTCCGTGGTTCGGGCCGACAGATTTTCGGCGATGTAATAGAGGATCTGCGCACGCAGGTGACCGGCGGTCTTCGACCAAGCCTTGGCGGCGTGGGCCGCCTCGACCGCGTTGCGGATATCTTTGCGGTTGCCCATCCCGGCGTGCCCCAGAAGCCGCCCGTGCGGCGACCAGACGGGCCGTGAATAACCGCTGTCGGGCCGCATCTGCTTGCCGCCGATATACATTTTCGCGGTACGATCCAGAGAATCGACGTCCGGCGCGTCCGGCGCGGATTGAGCGGAAACGGATTTCAAAACGCCCGGCGTGTTCTTGGGCCTGGTATAAGCGCGCAGTCCCTCCCAACCGCCCTCTCGCCCGAAGCCGCTCTCGCGCACGCCGCCGAAACCCGCAGCGGCGTCGAAGAGGTTCGTGGCGTTCACCCAGACGACGCCTGAAACCAATCTTGGCGCGATGTCGAGGGCGAGGTTCACATTCTCGGTCCAGATCGTCGCGGCCAAACCATAGCGGCTGTTGTTGGCGAGTTGGACCGCCTCGTCGGGCGTGCGGAAAGTGGCCGAGACGAGGACGGGGCCGAAGATTTCTTCCTGCATCAGCCGGTCCGAGGGCGTGAGGCCGGTGATCAGCGTCGGCGGATAGAAGCACCCTTCGGGCACGGGCGTCCGCGCCCTGTAAATTTCGCCGGTCGTGCTCGACGCGACCATCTCGGTGATGGCCTTCAACTGAATCGGATCCACGATCGCGCCCACGTCGACGCATTTGTCCAACGGATCGCCGATACGCAGCCTGTCCATGCGATCCTTCAGTTTCGCATGAAACGCTTCGGCGATGCCCTCTTGCACCAAGAGGCGCGATCCGGCGCAACAGACCTGACCTTGATTGAACCAGATCGCGTCGACCAGCCCCTCGATCGCGCTGTCGATATCGGCGTCGTCGAAGACGACGTAGGGCGACTTGCCGCCCAGTTCGAGTGTCAGCGACTTGCCGGTTCCGGCGGTTGCCGCGCGAATGCGGCGACCGACCGCGGTGGAGCCGGTGAAGGCGATCTTGTCGACATCTGCGTTGACGATCATTTCCCCCACGGCACCGTCGCCGGTGACGATGTTGACGACGCCCCCGGGCACGCCCGCCTCACCGCAGAGATCGGCAAAAAGCAAAGCGGTGAGCGAGGTGTATTCGGCCGGCTTCAGGATCACCGTGTTGCCCATCGCCAGCGCGGGGGCGATTTTCCATGCCAGCATCAGAAACGGAAAATTCCATGGGATGATCTGGCCGCAGACGCCCAAGGGCGCCCGATCGGACAGTTCGGACGCCATCAGTTGCGCCATGCCCGCATGATAATAGAAGTGACGGGCGGCCAGGGGAATATCGATGTCGCGGCTTTCGCGAATCGGCTTGCCGTTGTCCATCGTCTCGAGCACGGCGAGAAGACGGCTGTGTTTCTGGATCAGGCGGGCCATCGCGTAAAGAACGCGGGCGCGTTCATGGCCTGAGCGTTTCGCCCATTCCGGCTGTGCCTTGCGCGCGGCGGCGGCGGCGGCGTCGACGTCAGTCCGAGTCGCTTGGCCG
>JBCCVK010000325.1:0-3295 GCA_039195495.1 Pseudomonadota bacterium | reverse complement strand
CATCCGGCGCCACGGTCGTCAATCGATCCGAGACATCACACGCCGTCTTCGTCTCGTGCGGCAGGAGACGAAGCGGGTTGGAGGGCGGTCTTTTCGGAACGGGCGTATCCACATGTAATCCCTTTCATTTTGAACGAGACTTGCAATCACCACAAGAACATGACTCAGTTTCTATACCCGGGCTCCGCTGAAGCGGGTCAGCTTCAGCGGATACGATCAAGGAGGGGTATTATGAAACAATTGTTTGCAGGGGCGCTCGGTCTCGTATTGTCCGTCGCGCCCGACGCCTACGCACAGCAGGCGGCGATCTTTTCGGGTCAGGACCGGATACATCCGGTATATGCGCAAAACGGTATGGTCGCCGCGCAAGAGGCCGTGGCCGCACGGGTGGGCCTTGATATCCTCAAGGCCGGAGGCAATGCGGTGGACGCCGGTGTCGCCGTGGCTTTTGCGCTGGCCGTGACCCTGCCGCGCGCCGGCAACCTGGGCGGTGGTGGTTTCATGATCGTCCACGACGCTGAACGCGGCGAAACCAAGGCGATCGATTATCGCGAGATGGCCCCTTCAGCCGCAACTCGGGATATGTTTCTCGATGCCGAAGGAAACGCCGACAGCGCCAAATCCCGTTTCACGGGAGCGGCCACCGGTGTGCCGGGCACCGTGGCGGGTATGCAGATGGCGCTGGAACAATACGGTACCATGACCATGGCCGAGGTCATCGCCCCCGCGATCGAACTGGCCAGGGATGGCATCGCCGTAACGCCTGGCCTGGCGGACAGTCTAAGGAATCTGGAAATGCGGCTGAAAAAATGGCCGTCTTCGGCTTCGATCTTCTACAAGGAAGATGGCGCTTTCTATGAGACCGGCGAACGGCTGGTGCAAACCGATCTGGCCGCGACGCTGCAAAAGATCGCCGACGAAGGCATCGACGGATTCTATCGGGGCGAGCTGGCTGAAAAAATAGCCACCGCCGTGCAGGATGCCGGTGGTCTCATGACCGTCGAGGATCTGGCCAAGTATAAACCCGTTCTCCGAGATCCGATCAGGGGAAGCTATCGTGGATACGAAATCGTTTCAATGCCGCCGCCCAGTTCCGGCGGAACCCATATCGTTCAGATCCTGAACATCCTCGAAGACTATCCCATCGGGTATCTTGGACATAACTCGGCCGATACCATCCATCTGATGGCCGAGGCGATGAAACGCGCTTATGCGGATCGCTCGGAATATCTGGGGGACAGTGACTTCGTGGATGTTCCTCTCGCCGCATTGACCTCCAAGGACTACGCCGCCGATATCCGCAAGAGGATCAGCCTGAACGTGGCCACGCCGTCCTCGACCGTCAAACCGGGCGGACTGGCCGGGTATGAAAGCGACGAGACCACGCATTTCTCAATCGTGGACAAGGATGGCAATGCGGTGTCCAACACCTATACCATCAACTTTTCCTACGGGTCGGGCATGGTCGCCGATGGCACCGGGGTTCTGATGAACAACGAAATGGACGACTTCGCGGCGAAACCGGGCGTGCCCAACGCATATGGCCTGCTCGGTGGCGACGCCAACGCGGTGGAGCCGGGCAAACGGCCGCTGTCGTCGATGTCGCCGACCATCGTGATGAAGGATGGCCAGGTGTTTCTGGTCACCGGATCGCCCGGCGGGTCGCGGATCATCACCACGGTATTGCAGATCATCATGAACGTCATCGACCATGGAATGAACATCGCCGAAGCCAGCGTCGCGCCGAGGATCCATCACCAATGGTTGCCCGACGAGATCCGGATCGAGGATGGCCTCAGCCGCGACACTCTGGCCATTCTGGAGCAGCGCGGACATAGGGTGAGTCGCAAATCGGTCATGGGGTCCACCCAATCGATCATGGTGGATCATGAAAAGCGCTTGCTGTTTGGTGCTTCCGACCCGCGCCGGGTCGATGCCGCAACGCTGGGTTACTGAGATCTACGGTCGCGCCCTTTCCGATAAGTCGTGAAAGATCGGTAAGGGGCGGCACATACATGCCGCCCCTTTCGCGGAATACGCCGGACCGTATGCATGGCGGCATGTTTTGCGGACATGGTTCCCAAGGTTCACGTGACCTGAATCTTTCGTGGAACCGGGATGCGAAACGGCCAGGCGATTTCGCATCTGGCGACGCCGATCAGGGCACGGTCAAACCTTGCGGCCGTTCGGTCGAAGGGTCCGATCGCGCCCCGCGGCGGGTCGTCTCAGTCGTTGACGTCATGGTCGAAGGTTTTGACCTGCCCTTTGCGCAACCCCAGCCAGCGGCGCAGCCCGAGCCACGACAGAAGCGACATGACGGCAAAGAACAGGATCGTCAGCGGCATGGAGCCCGCCAGCCAGATCGCCAGCGGCCCGCCGATCAAGAGAACGAAGCCGACAATCGCCGCGCCGATGGCAAAACCCAGTAAGACAAAGGTGGGCAGCAAAACCTCCCCTATTGCCAGGACCAGGGCAGCGGCCAGCCAGACCCACCATTCGCCCCACCACATCAGCCGCGGCTTTTCAGCATTTCAAACGCTCTCCCGAAGGCGCTCAGCGCATCGGCCGGGATAATGACGGTTTGCGCCCCCTGGCCGCTGCTAACCTTGGCGATCGCCTCTACCTGCTTGAGCGCCACCTGATACTGTGCGGCTTCAAGTCCGTTTTTCTGAATGGCTTCGGCCACCACACCGGTGGCGTAAGCCTCGGCATCGGCTTCGATCCGACGGGCTTCAGCGGTCTGTTTGGCGGCGTAAAGCTCGGCGTCGGCGGCCAATTCCACGGCGCGTTTCTGCCCTTCGGCCTCGGTCACCGCGGCACGGCGGGCGCGTTCGGCATTCAACTGCTGCAACATTGCGTCCCGCGTCGCCTGATCCAGTGCCACATCCAGGATCTCGGCACGTGTCACTTCAATCCCCCAGTCGTTCACGGCGCTCTCGACCATGGTCTTGATCTGTCCGATCAACTGATTGCGATTCGACTGAACCTCATCCAACTCCATCTTGCCGATCTCGGCTCTGACGATCCCCGCGACGGTCGTGGAGATCGCCCCATCCACATCGCGGATCCGGTAGACGGTCTTTTCCGGCTCCAGCACGCGGTAGAACACGCTCGTCTCCACCTGCAGCAAAACGTTGTCCGATGTGATCGCATCCTGATTGGCGTTCGGCAACTGTCGCTCGAGGATCGAGATCTTGTGCGCCACCACGTCCAGAAACGGAATGACCAGATTGAAACCCGGCCCCAGAACCGATCTCAGACGGCCGAAGCGCTCCACCACGTGCTTTTCGGATTG
>JBCCVK010000324.1:0-3326 GCA_039195495.1 Pseudomonadota bacterium | reverse complement strand
GACATAGCGCGGTCCGCCGTTTTGGTTCAGCCAGCCGGCCGGGCGAAGAAACTCTGCGACGGTCACCGGCGACCCTCCCGCGCAAAATCCTGGGCGAGCGAAATGGCCCCGGTGAGAGGTCCTCCGGCTGGCGCGGCAACGTTCGCGGCCATGTATTCGGGCAAGAACGGCGCGAAATGCGGACCGATTCCGCCGGTCAGGCAAATGGCCAGTCCGCGTGTCCAACCAAGATTTCGCAACGAAGCGGCGATTTCATCGGCGCCGCGTTGCATGACGCGGCATGCCAAGGGGTCGCCGTTTCGCGCAAGCTCCGTTACGAGAGGTGCCAGTCGACCGAATTCGGATGGCGATGCCGCCCCCGCGAACCGGACAATGTCGGCCGGGCCGTCATATTCGGCCCCGATACGCTCCGACATTGCCGAGCTTTCAAGGCGACCATCGATGGCTTTCAACACGATGCCCAAGGCGTGGCGTCCGATCCATTGCGCCGAGGCCTCGTCACCGACGACAGGCCCCCATCCTCCGGCGAGGTGCATCGTTCCCGCCACTTGCAGGGCGAAGAACGACCCGGTGCCGCAATGCGCGACGATTCCGTCTCGTCCGCCCAAGGCGCCGCGCAGCGCCGCGCGCCTGTCATCCTCGACGCGAAGCTTCTCGAAAGGCAACCGGGCAACCACCCTGTCTGCAATTTCCCCCCCCATGACGCCGGCCAGGCCGACGAATGCGGGAAGGGCGCATAGGGAGGCGCGCGATACGCCGGTCCGTTCAGCGAGCAGTTCCAATCCCCTTTCGATCTCGTTTATGGCGGCATCGAACCCGGTCGACACATTGGCGCAACCGCTTTCAGCGACGGTGGTCGCCTTACCGTCGAAATAAGCGATCCGGCAACGTGTTCCACCACCATCGATCGCGATGACAGGTATGTCTTGAGACTCGATCATGATAATACCTTTATAACACCTATATCAAAATTAAAAGGCCAAGTTAATACCAAATGGCTGCTTTTACCGATTTTCAGCCATGCCAAAACAGCCTCCCCACATATGGCGATAATAAATGGTAGACAAATGGTATTATAAAGGTATGATATTTCGAAATCCGGGAGAATCGCGTGACCGTCGTCAAGACCGAACAACTGCACGAAGACGCATTCGGGCTTGATACGCGCCCGGCGAACGAGATAGCGGCGCTTCTGGCGCAGGGTCAAGCGGATGCGGCATTGGCGCCGGGCCGGGCGCTTGGGGCCATCGCCGGCGCTGCGGCGGCCATGGCGCGCTCCATCCGAGCGGGCGGAACCCTGCACTACGTGGCGGCCGGATCCTCGGGGCTGATGGCGGCGGCCGATGCGCAAGAGCTTGGCGGAACCTTTTCCATCCCGTCGGATCAATTACGCATTCACGTGGCGGGCGGCTTGCCGACCGGCGTCGAGATGCCTGGCGACACCGAAGACGACACGGATGAGATCGCCGCCGCCCTGATCGACGCCGGCGTCACGGACAGCCTGATCACAGTCTCGGCCAGCGGCCGCACGCCCTACACCCTGGCCGCGGCGCGGATCGCAAAGAAGAAAGGCGCCACGGTGATCGGCATCGCCAACAATGCCGGCGCGCCCCTGCTCGGGTTGTCGGATCATGCGATCCTGCTCGGCACCCCGCCCGAATTGCTGTCGGGCTCAACCCGGATGGGCGCGGGAACCGCACAGAAGATCGCACTGAACATGCTGTCCACGCTGATGGCCGTGATCCTGGGGCATGTACATGACGGCATGATGGTCAACGTGCGGGCCGATAATATCAAACTTCGCCGCCGCGCCACGGGCATCGTGGCGAAAATCGCGAACGTGACGGCCGCGCGGGCCGAGGACGCGCTGAAGGCGGCCGAAGGCGAAGTGAAACCCGCGGTGCTGATCGCCGCACGGGATCTGACCGCGCGCGATGCGCGTGCGCTTCTTGCAGAAACAGACGGATATTTGCGCGCTGCCCTGGCGCGGATCACTTGAACATCGACCGTGAAGCAAAAGGGGAGGACACCATGAAACGTAACGTCTCGAAGCTCGCTCTGACGGGCATCGCGTTGATCGCGACGGGGGCTTTCGCCCAGGATGTCACACTGAGCATCGAAAGCTGGCGAAACGATGACCTTGCGCTCTGGCAGGAAAAGATCATCCCCGCCTTCGAGGCCGAGCACCCGGCCATCAAAGTCAAGTTCACCCCCTCCGCCCCTGCGGAATACAATGCCATCCTCAACTCCAAGCTCGACGTGGGCTCTGCCGGCGATCTGATCACGTGCCGACCGTTCGACGCCTCGCTTGCCCTGTTCGAGGCGGGTCATCTGACCGATCTCGACGACATGGATGCAATGAACAACTTCCCGGACGTGGCGAAGTCCGCCTGGCAGACGGATGACGGTTCGGCCACGTTCTGCGTGCCGATGGCAAGTGTGATCCACGGTTTCATCTACAACAAAGACGCATTCGAGGAATTGGGGATTGAGGTTCCGACGACCGAAACCGAGTTCTTCGCCGTGCTGGACAAGATCAAGGAAGACGGCAGCTATATCCCGATGGCGATGGGCACCAACGATCAGTGGGAAGCGGCCACGATGGGCTACAACAACATCGGTCCGAACTACTGGAAAGGCGAGGTGGGCCGCCGGGCTCTGATCGCGGGGGAGCAAAAGCTGACGGACGAAGCCTGGGTGGCCCCCTATGCGACGCTCGCCAGATGGGGCGCCTATCTGGGGGACGGGTACGAGGCGCAGACTTACCCCGACAGTCAGAACATCTTCACCCTCGGGCGCGCCGCGATCTATCCCGCGGGCAGCTGGGAAATCACCGGCTTCAACGCTCAGGCCGATTTCGAGATGGGGGCTTTCAAGCCGCCGGTGCGAAACGCCGGAGACACCTGCTACATCTCGGACCATACCGACATCGGCATTGGCATGAATGCCAAATCGGCCAATCCCGAGGCGGCACGCACCTTCCTCGCGTGGGTCGGCAGCCCTGAATTCGCCGCGATCTTCGGCAATGCACTCCCGGGTTTCTTCCCGCTTTCGAAAGACGCCGTCGCGCTGGAAGATCCGCTTGCCAAGGAGTTTGCCGGCTGGCGCAGCGAATGCGAGTCGACCATCCGCTCGACCTATCAGATCCTGTCGCGCGGCACGCCCAATCTCGAAAACGAAACCTGGGGCGCTTCCGTCGCCGCGATCAAGGGCACGGCCTCGCCCGAAGAACTCGGCGCCAGGCTTCAGGACGGCCTGGCAAGATGGTATCCGCCGCAGCAATAAACCGCCCTTCCGCCACGACGGCGATGTCCGGGCAGGCCGCG
>JBCCVK010000323.1:0-3342 GCA_039195495.1 Pseudomonadota bacterium | reverse complement strand
CGTCGGTCATTCGTATTGCTCCCGGTATTTGCGCACGATGTAGAGGGCGAACACGTTCAGCCCCAATGTGATGACGAACAAGGTCAGGCCAAGAGCAAAGGCGACCAGCGTCTCGGGCGAGGCGAAATCGGTATCCCCCGTCAGCTGGCTGACGATCTTGACCGTCACGGTGGTCATGGCTTCGAACGGATTGAGATCCAGCTTGGCCGAGGCCCCTGCCCCCAGGACGACGATCATCGTCTCGCCGATGGCCCGGGACGCGGCGAGCAGAATGGCCCCGACGATGCCGGGAAGCGCCGCGGGCAATACGACCTGACGAATGGTTTCGGATCTGGTCGCGCCAAGCCCAAGGGAACCATCGCGCATCGCCTGCGGCACGGCGGTGATAATGTCGTCGCTGAGCGAGCTGACAAATGGAATCAGCATGATCCCCATGACAAGCCCAGCCGTCATGACCGACGATCCGCTATCGCCCAGATTCAGCGGTTCGGCGAAATAGTCGCGCAGCATCGGACCGACGGTGATCAGAGCGAAAAGACCGTAGACGATCGTCGGGATACCCGCCAGAATCTCGATCAACGGTTTAACCACGCCCCGTAATCTCGGGCCGGCGTATTCGGACATGTAGATGGCCGCGAAAAGACCGACCGGAACCGCCACCGCGAGGGCGATGAGGCTGATATAAATCGTTCCCCACAAGAGCGGAATGACCCCAAGTTCGGAATTGCCGCGGAAATTGGGCGCCCAGTTCAAGCCGAAGAAGAAATCGACGGCCCCGTATTGCGAAAAGAAGTTTCGGGTTTCGAAAAGCATCGACAAGACGATGCCGAGCGTGGTCAGGATCGCGATCGTCGATGCCATGATCAAAAGCGCCAGGATGCCGCGTTCGACGGCATTGCGTGCTCGAAACGCTTTTTGCGTCTGCGACATCGAAACCGCGAAACCGCTTACCGCGACGATCAGAACCACCATCGCCATCCAAAACGACAGCACATTCGTCATCTGCCGGTAATGCTGCGCCGCGGCAAGCATTTCGGGCCGCACATCCGAACCGATCGCGATACCGACCTCTCCAAGCCGCTCCCGTAATGACGCCTCGCCCGCGTTCAGGCGATCGACCTCGTCAACGGTCATATCGCCCCGCGCGATGGCGGAAGACAGCCCATCCGCCAGCCTGCGCACATCCGACATGACCAGATCGCGGGTGCTGTTCTCGGCAATGGCTTCATCCGGAATCAAGGCACTGACCCGACCTTCGACGATCATCGGCTGGACGAGCAACCACAGCAGCAAGATACCAAGTGCGGGCACGACGGTCGTCATGGCGACGTTCGCGCCGTAATAGCCGGGAAGGGAATGCAGATTGCGAATGTCCCCGCCGGCTGACGACATGGCCCGTCGGCGGCCGATAATAAAACCTGCCACGCCAAGCACGAGCAGGATCAGAAAAGTGTAAGTCGGCGACATGGCGGTAGAGCCTTGAAATATTATTAACACATGGAACGTTTCGGGAGATGGCTGTCACCACCTCCCGAAGGATCGATCACATTCCCTGTTCGTTGAAGACGATGTCCTGGGTCGCGGCCAGTTCCGGATCGGACACCAAACCATATTCCGACAGCGGACCATCGGGACCCGCGATTTCCTCCGACACGAAGAATTCGGCATATTCCTTCAGGCCGGGGATCACGCCGATATGCGCCTTTTTCACGTAGAAATACAGCGGACGCGAAACGGGATACTCGCCGGCCGAGATGGTTTCGGTCGACGGTGCCACACCGTTCATCGTGGCGACTTTCAGCTTGTCGGTGTTGTTTTCGTAAAACGCCAGACCGAACACACCGACCCCGGTCGGGTTCGAGCCGATGCGTGCCAGCGTCTCGGTGTAGTCGCCATCGATGTCCACGGCCTTGCCGTCTGTCCGAACGGCCATGCAGGCCCCCTCGGCCGCGTCCTCGTCCATGCCCATGTCCAACATGGCTTTCAGGGCGCCGGAGTCCTCGCATCCCTGCAGCAGCACTTTTGCCTCGAACACCTCGCGGGTGCCGTGCTTGGTGCCCGGAATGAAGGAAATGATCTCGACATCCGGCAGCGTTTCGTCGACCTGGGACCAGTTCTCGTTCGGATTGACGACCATTTCCCCCTCGACCGGAAGGCGGGCCGCCAGCGCCCGGTACCATTGCACGGGCTCGAACGCACTGAAATCCGGTCCATCGATCTGGCTGGCGAAAACGATGCCGTCATAACCGATGCGGACTTCGATGATTTCCGTCACGCCCGCCTCCATGCAGGCCTTGATTTCCCTGTCGCGGATTTTGCGCGAGGCGTTGGCCACGTCGATGGTGTTCTCGCCCACACCCTCGCAGAATTTCTTCAAACCGGCCGACGATCCCCCCGATTCCACGACGGGTGTCGGGAAATCGAAATTTTCGCCGAAAGCTTCGGCGACGATCGAAGCATACGGCAGAACCGTCGAAGAGCCGGCGACCTGCACCTGCCCGCGAGCAATCGCAGAGGTACCCGATACGGCAGCGACCGCCAGGGCGAGGGCGGTCAGTTTCACTAAAGACATTCGTTTGCGCTCCATGTGTTTTGCCTTGGAATGCAGGCCAGCATTCCTGCTGTGAGCGATAGTTACGGCGCGCTATGTTTTTGTGACAATCACATGTCGTATTTGTGACGACTCAGGATGTTGCAGGCCGTCCGGGCATTTATCCACGCAAATAAATATCGCTTCAAAGCTTCGGCAGAACCACCGAGAATACGCTGCCGACACCCGGTTCGCTTTCGATCTTCATCCGGCCCCGGTGGCGATTCACGATGTGCTTCACGATCGCCAATCCCAGACCGGTCCCCCCCATCGTGCTCGAGCGATGATTGTCAACCCGATAGAAACGCTCCGTCAGGCGCGGCAGGTGCATGGGTTCAATACCCTCGCCCTCGTCTTGAACCGCCAGACGAATCCCAGGCCCCCTGAGCACGGGTTCGTAAGCGACCGAGACGACCGAGACGTGGACTTTCTTGCGTCTACCGCCGTATTTTATCGCGTTTTCGATCAGGTTCTGGAACACCTGCGTCAGTTGATCGCTCTCTCCCGTCGTCAGCATCTCGTCCTGCTCGCAATGCACTTCCAGGATCACGTCCTGCTCCTGCGAAAAACGCATGTAAGAATTTAAGTTTATGGAAGCTATTAAGAAAGGCCCCCCATCCATAAATTTCGAACGTAAAAAAATTCTCTGCCGACGCCAGAATTTACGTACAAAATTTATGGATGCTATTAAGAAACGGCCTAAGTTTGCATTGGGCCTTTTTTTAGACGGATTTTGGACGCTTTGGACGGTG
>JBCCVK010000322.1:0-3345 GCA_039195495.1 Pseudomonadota bacterium | reverse complement strand
CTGGAACGCCTCGCTCGACGTTCTCGACTTCATGCCGGTTCAGGCGGTGGATCCCTTCTCCGGCGTTCTCGTCTTCGGCTACGGCGCCGCCCCCGGATCGCAACGGGCGTATCGCGCGGTGGTCTATGTGAGGGATCCGGCCCTGGATGCCCGGTCGCTGAACGTGGCGCTCGCGACGCGGAGCGGTCCGGCGTCGCCGGACACGGTGCGCGCGATCGAAGACGCGATTCTCACGCGCGCCCGGCAGTTGCGCATTGCCGATTCCAGACTCTAGCATCCGATCCATCCGGACGCGCGCCGCCGCTTCGGACCCGCGGTCCGGTATTCCCCTGTCCGAGAGAAATGCGATGTCCCGATTGACCCCTTCCGAGATCGAACCGAAATGGCAGGCCGCCTGGGCCGAGGCCGGCGTGTTCACCGCCACGCGGGACGGGAACAGACCGAAATACTATGTCCTGGAAATGTTTCCCTATCCGTCCGGGCGCATCCACATGGGCCATGTGCGCAACTACACGATGGGAGACGTCATCGCGCGCTACAAGATCGGCACCGGCCACAACGTGCTGCATCCGATGGGCTGGGACGCGTTCGGCATGCCGGCGGAAAACGCCGCGATGGCCATCGGCGGGCATCCGAAGACCTGGACATACGACAACATCGCGACCATGCGCGAACAGATGAAGCCCCTGGGATTGTCGATCGACTGGTCGCGCGAATTCGCCACATGCGATCCGGAATATTATGGCCAGCAGCAGTCGATATTCCTGGATTTCATGGAAAAAGGCCTGGTTTACCGCAAGGACGCCATGGTGAACTGGGACCCGGTCGACATGACCGTGCTGGCCAACGAACAGGTGATCGACGGCAGAGGCTGGCGGTCGGATGCGCCGGTGGAACGGCGCAAGCTGACGCAATGGTTCTTCAAGATCAGTGATTTCGCCGAAGACCTGCTGGAGGCGCTGGACGGGCTGGACCGATGGCCGGAGAAGGTGCGCACGATGCAGGCCAATTGGATCGGCAGGTCGCGCGGTCTGCAAATCGCGTTCGAATTGGCGACCCCTTTCGAGGGGGTCGAGCGAATCGAAGTCTACACCACACGACCCGACACCTTGATGGGCGCCGGATTCGTCGCCATCGCGCCCGATCATCCGCTGGCCGAGGCGCTGGAGGCGGGAAATCCCGAAATCGCGGCCTTTTGCGCCGATTGCCGCCGCATGGGGGTTTCGGAAACCGACGCGGAGAAAGCCGAGAAAACGGGCATAGATACGGGATTGAGGGTGAAACATCCGGTGCGCCCGGAATGCGGCCTGCCGGTCTGGATCGCGAATTTCATCATAATGGACCACGGCACGGGCGCCATATTCGGCTGCCCGGCACATGACCAGCGGGATTTGGACTTCAGCCGAAAATACGGCCTGCCGGTCGTCAACGCCTTTACGACGCTGAACGACGCCGCGCCCGTCGCGGACAAGGCCCTGGTTCCGATCAAGACGGAAAAAGTGCGCTGGATCGACCATTTCGCCGGCCTCGACGTGGCCACGGGAGAGGAGGCGATCGAGGCCACGATCGCGTTCGCCGAAAAACGGGGCTGGGGGCGACGCAAGACACAGCTCCGCCTGCGCGACTGGGGTTTGAGCCGTCAGAGATATTGGGGATGTCCGATCCCGGTCGTGCATTGCGACATCTGCGGCATCGTTCCCGAAAAACGCGAAAACCTGCCCGTGCGCCTGCCGGACGACGTGTCGTTCGGCAGACCGGGCAATCCGCTGGACCGGCACCCGACCTGGCGTGATACGCCGTGCCCGTCATGCGGAAAACCCGCCAGACGCGAAACCGACACCATGGATACGTTCGTGGACAGTTCATGGTATTTCGTGCGTTTCACGGCGCCGCGGGCGAAGACGCCCACGCGGGACGAAGACGCGCGGTACTGGATGAACGTCGATCAGTATATCGGCGGGATCGAGCACGCGATCCTGCATCTGCTCTATTCCCGGTTCTTCGCCCGCGCAATGCGGATGTGCGGCCATTTGCCGGCATCGGCGACCGAGCCGTTCGACGCGCTGTTCACCCAAGGCATGGTGACGCACGAAATCTACGCCACGCGCGACGGAAAGGGGCGCAGGATCTATCATCTGCCCAGCGACGTCAGGCGCGACGAGGCCCGCGCGCGGCTGAAGGCGACGGGGGAACCGGTTGAGGTCATCGCCTCGGCCAAGATGTCGAAATCGAAGAAAAACGTCGTGGATCCCGAGGATATCATCGCCGCCTACGGCGCCGACACCGCCCGCTGGTTCGTCCTGTCCGACAGTCCGCCGGAACGCGACGTGGAATGGACCGCCGCCGGAGTCGACGCGGCGTTCAAACATCTCAATCGGGTGTGGCGCCTGGCGGCCGCGGCAAAGGCGGCGGACGACGCCGAGGGACCGGACGACGCGATGCTGCGCAGATCGATGCACAAGACGATCCGCGGCGTGACGGTGGATATCGAAGCCTTCGCGTTCAATGCCGCGGTCGCCAAGCTTTACGCCTTCACCAACACGGTCGCGAAAGCCGACGCGGGGACGGGGGCGAAACGCGAAGCATTGCGGATCATGGCGCAGCTCATGGCGCCGATGACGCCGCATCTGTCGGAAGAGATATGGCACATATTGGGGGGGGAAGGTCTGATCGCACGAGCCGCGTGGCCCGTGGCCGATCCGCAGATGCTGGTCGAGGACAGGGTGACGATGCCGATTCAGATCAACGGCAAGCGAAAGACCGAGATCAGCGTGCCGAGGGACATGGCGAGAGAAGACGTCGAAAAGCTTGCCCTGGCCAGCGATGTCGTGGTCAAGGCGCTGGCGGGCGGGCGGCCCCGCAAACTGATCGTCGTGCCGGGTCGTATCGTGAATGTCGTCACCTGATCGCAGATCCTTCCTTCTCCTCGGCCTGTTTCCGGCTCTCGCCGGTTGCGGTTTCACGCCTGTCCACGGCCCCCGAGGCGGCGCCGGCGACCTGCGCGGAAGGATGAGCCTGGCCGCCCCGACCGATCGCCGCGCCTTCGTTCTGGTCGGTCATCTCGAGAATCGGCTCGGGCGCCCGCGGTCGCCGGATTATCTGCTGACCTATGCGATCTCGACCGATTCGCGCGGCCTCGCTATCAGCAGCGTCAACAACATCGAGCGTTTCAATCTGAACGGAACGCTTTCCTCCGAGGTGATGGACCAGCGTTCCGGCGCGCGCGCGACGGGCGGCGTGGTGGACAATTTCACCTCCTATTCGACGACGGCCTCGACCGTCGGCACCTTTTCCGCACGGAATGATGCCGAGAACCGCCTGATGATCAGTCTGGGGGATCTTATG
>JBCCVK010000321.1:0-3349 GCA_039195495.1 Pseudomonadota bacterium | reverse complement strand
TCGAAACCGCCTTGAACGCCGAAATCGCCATGACGGTCGTACGCGACCAGGTCCGGTCGCGCATCTTCATGGTGTCCGTTCCGGTGCGACGGGGCGAGGCGGTCATCGGCGCAGTGACCATGTCGACGGCGAGTGGCGAGATCGACGCGCTGGTCCGGGCCGAGCGTGAGCGGTTGTTACAGTTGTTTCTGATTGCGATCGTCGTGTCGGTCGGTTTGAGTTTCGTGCTGGCCGGCACGATCGCGAATCCTCTGTCCGATCTCGTCATGGCCGTGGAACTCGGCCACGACAAGCGAGGCCGTAAGATGAAGCCGAATCGTATCCGGATCCCGGATCTGACGGCACGTCCCGATGAGATCGGACGTCTGAGCGGGGCGTTGCGCGGCATGGTCAGGGCACTTTACGACCGGATCGACGCGAACGAACAGTTCGCGGCGGATGTCAGCCACGAAATCAAGAACCCGCTGGCCTCGTTGCGGTCGGCGGTCGGCACGTTGCAGATGGCGAAAAGGGACGATCAGCGCGAGAAGCTGCTTGGTGTGATCGATCACGATGTCCGGCGTCTGGATCGGCTGGTCAGCGATATATCGAATGCGTCGCGCCTGGACAGCGAACTGGTCAAGGCCGAGGAGAAGTCCTTCGACCTTGTCGGGACGCTGCATCATCTGATCGAATTTCATGGCGCCGAGGCCGCGGAACGCGGCATCGATTTCATCGCCGATCTGCCGAAACAACCCGTCCTCATCGATGGTCTGGCAGGGCGTTTGGCCCAGGTTTTCGTGAATCTCATCACCAATGCGATGTCCTTTTGCAAAGAGGGCGACGCGGTGCGGATTTGGGTGCGTCAGCGCGAAAACCGCGTGCTGATCGTCGTCGAAGACACCGGCCCGGGCATTCCGGAACAGGCGTTGGGCAAAATTTTCAAACGCTTCTATTCCGAACGGCCGGAAAATCAGTTCGGCGATCATTCGGGTCTTGGCCTTGCAATCTCGAAGCAGATCGTCGAGGCGCATGGGGGTGTCATCTGGGCGGAAAACATTCGCCCGACCGATGCCGGCATCACCTGCGATCCATTGGGGGCCCGTTTTGTCGTGGGACTGCCGCTCTGACCGATCGGATGGAAACGCTGCACGCGACCGCCGTGTCCTTTCAAGGGCGCGGCGTTCTGGTCTTGGGACATGGCGGAAGCGGCAAGTCCACGCTGGCCCTGGAGTTGATGGGACTCGGTTTCGATCTGGTGGCCGACGATCAGGTCCGACTCCGACGAAAGCAAGACGTCATCTGGATGTCGTGCCCCCTTCCCCTGCAGGGGTATATCGAGGCCCGCGGAGTGGGGATTCTGGCCGCCGAAGCGATTCCGGCTGCGCCGCTCGTCCTTTGCATCGATCTCGATCTGGTGGAAAAGGACAGGCTGCCGCCGTTCCGAACCCGTAAGATCATGGGGCAAAAGATCGCAACCTTTCACGGTCCGGCGAGATCGGGTTTTCCGGCCGCGATTTTGCAATATCTAAAAAGGGGAAGAAAAGCGTAGAGCAGCGGACATGAGGGTCCAGCAGTCGTGTCGGATGATCTTGACCGGCCCCCCCGGGGGGGTTGACCGGCCACTCATGAACGCTGCCCTTGAAAACCTTGGCTGCACCATGCCCAGGCACGCATGCGCGACCGTGGGGACGATCACCGTCCTCGGTTTCGCGACCACCCGCCGGCGGGGGCGGATGAACCCGCTCCGCTCCGACCGTGTCAAGGACGGGCCGGTTACGCGGTGCCCGCGAACCCGGCCCGGTCGCAGGAGGGGGGGCGGTCTTTTCGCGGGCGCTGTCCGTTTCCGAGTTTTCGCGCGGGGCCGGGAGGCGTTGCGACCCTCCGGATGCGGACGAGACCTGCCGCCCATCCGCTGCGTCGGGGGGACATCGTATCGGTCGATCGAGTCCGCAGGACGGGATCAGGGACGACAAAGATCGACCATTCCCGAAAAAATCCCGGCGAATGCTCTTGCAGAGCGGGGTTGGCGGGTATCTAAACTTTACATGGACCTGAAATGGCACGGGACGGCCGTTTCGGATGCGAATTATGGGGAACGAGCGTGATCGGTATCGTGATCGTCGCGCATGGCGGACTGGCCAGGGAATATCTGGCCGCGGTGGAACATGTGGTCGGCCAACAGGAAGGTATGCGCGCGGTCGAGATACAGCCCGATCATGATCGCGCCCAGAAACAGAACGAAATTTGCGACGCTGCGGAAATGGTGGACACCGGCGATGGTGTCGTGGTGGTGACCGACATGTTTGGCGGCTCGCCATCCAATCTGTCGTTGCGCGCCTGCAGTCCGTCGAACCGAAAGATTCTCTACGGCGCGAATCTGCCCATGCTCATCAAGCTTGCGAAATCGCGTAGTCTGCCCGTATCGGAGGCCGTCGAAGCCTCGAAGGTCGCGGGGCGCAAATACATCAACAGCTTCGATGGTAAAATGTCGTGACGCATAGATTTCCTGAATGGCCACAAAGACTTTGAAGATTGAAAATGTGAAAGGCTTGCATGCGCGCGCTTCCGCCAAACTGGTCGAAGTGGTGGAACGGTACGACGCGGAGGCGTGGATTTCAAAGGACGGGATGAAGGTTTCCGGCGACTCGATCATGGGTCTTTTGATGTTGGCAGCGTCATCGGGAACCTTTATTGAGGTCGAAACGTCCGGGGCGCAGGCGGAAGAGCTGGCCTCTGCCATTGAGGCGCTCGTCGCCAGCAAGTTCGGCGAAAACGACTGATCGGTGCGATGCGCACCTTGGGAGAGGCCGATCATTTGGTTGACAGCTATCAACGGCAGGGCGTGGCGGATGCCCCATCTCGCGAGATGAGCAAGACCGATGCCGGCGGCCGGGACTACGTGCCCTACGACAAGCGCCGCCTGTCATACGCCAATACGTTCACCGATCCCTGGAAGGTGCAGACCATCCGGGCCATGGAGTGGGCGACCGGGAAAATCACCCTTCTTCGATTGATCCGCGCATTCGAGAAAATGGGCGTGCCGTCCGGGCAACCCTTCTGGCCGCAGGCTCTGGAATTGATGGGCATCGATCTGATCACGCCGCAAGAACAGATCGATCGCATCCCCAAATCCGGACCGGTGGTCGTGGTGGCGAACCATCCGCATGGGCTGGTGGACGGTATGATTCTGGCCGAGCTGATCGGCCGGGTGCGCACCGATTACAAGATATTGACGCGCAATCTCTTGACCGGGATCCCGGAAATCGCCGAGTTCATGATTCCGGTGGCCTTTCCGCACGAAGATGATTCGCAAAAGCAGAACCTCGCCATGCGCAAGGAATCGATGGAACATCTCAAAGCGGGCGGG
>JBCCVK010000320.1:0-3353 GCA_039195495.1 Pseudomonadota bacterium | reverse complement strand
GTAGAGTTTCAATTCCTCCGACCACCAGCTGAGATCCCTGGAGATCAGGAACCAACCATCCCATAACCGGTAACCGAACGGTGCGAACGGTCCAAAGGTGATGTCCGGCACGCGGAAAATCCGTTGCAGGAATACGATCAATATCTGCTGCAACACCATCAGCAATCCGGCCCAGGCCGCAATCCGGCCCACCGTGTTGGCAAACCATTCCAGTCCCCGCACCGTGGCCCACATGACCTGGCGGCGCAGCATTCCGACGATGGTCAGCGCCGCGAAGGCGGTGAAGACGACAAAGAAAAACTCCGTCGAGCCGCCGTAATAGATGAAGCGCATCAGCGACTGCTTGGCCTCGGTGTCGTCCAAGCCGTTGATCCAGTCCAACCACAATCCCGCATGCACGAGCGCATATCCGACATTGTAGAAGGACAGGCCGATATTCGTAATGACCCAGACGATTGAGTCCAGCATCTGCTCCCCCCTGTCCCCTTGAGGTGCGGGTCGGATCGCGGTCCCGATCCCGTGGACAGGCCCCCGGGCGGGAGCCTGACCGATATCGTGAATACGCTGCTGCGGCCTTAACCCAGGACGCGGTCGCGCTGCGTGCGATAGGCCCCTTCCGAACGGGTCAGCCAGCCCGAGGACGATCGCATCGATGCCATGGCGCTATCATGGATTTTCTTGAACAGATCGTCGCCCATATTCTCGTCGAGAACCTCGCGGGCAGCGGTTCCCATCGCGTCCCAGACGGTGTCCGGGAATTCCAGCACCTGCACCCCGCTGGACTGCAGACGTTGCAACGCCGCACCGTTGTTGCTCAGAAACTGCGCCAGACTCCAACTGTGGCTCTCGCCCGATGCGATTTCGATTATCTTCTGCTGTGAGGGGGTCAAACTCTCAAACACCTCGCGGTTCGTCGCCAGCGACAATGCCGCGCCCGGCTCATGGAAACCCGCAGTGTAGTAGAATTTGGTGATCTCCTGGAAACCGGCCTTCTCGTCCGCCCACGGACCGATCCACTCGGTCCCGTCGATCGCGCCCGAGGACAGGGCCTGATACACTTCGGCGCCCGGCAGGTTCTGCACCGAGGCGCCCATTTTACCCAATGCCTGTCCGCCCAGTCCGGGCATGCGGAATTTGAGACCGTTGAAATCCTCGGGTCCGGTGATCTCCCTGCGGAACCAGCCGCCGGCCTGGGCGCCGGTGTTTCCGGCCAGGAAGGATTTCAGACCGAAGATCTGGCCCAGTTCGTCATGCAGTTCATACCCCCCGTCATGGTTGTACCAATTCATGATCTCTTGTGCGGTCATACCGAAGGGAACGGACGTGAAGAAGGCGTAACCGGGGTGCTGACCGACGAAATAATAGTCGGCGGCATGATACATATCGGCCTGACCTGCGGTCACGGCGTCAAAGACTTCGAACGGGCCGACCAATTCACCACCGGCCTTCACGTCGATGGACAAGTCGCCATCGGTCATGGCGGTGATGCTTTCGGCGACGCGCAGCGCCGAGTCGAACACGCCCGCCAGGCCGCGGCCCCAGGTGGTGACCATGGTCAGCGTGCGTCGGCCCTGGGCATAGGCCGGCGCCGCCAGGGCGGAGGCCGCCGTGGCACCGCCCAGCGCGGATGTTCTAAGAAATGAACGACGATCCATTCAGTCTTCCTCCAGTCAAGTGTTGTCCCGCCTCAGACGGCGGGTTCTTAGAGTGCGATCAGATTAGCGATGCCTTTCTAAGGTTGAAATACCTTCTACTGCACCAAAAACGCTATTTTGAAAAGGATGTGGTCGATTTCCCCGCCGAAGCCGGACGCGCCGAGACGATCGACGGCAAAGCGTTTCGCGATATGTCCGTCCACACGGGGCACGACGGCACGCCAATACCCGCCCTGCCCGGAACAGCGGCGCGGGAGAACCGGACGTCTCCGATTTTTGCCGCAACGCCCCGTCACGACCCTGCGCCGGATGCGTCATGTTGACGCCGCTCAGGGGCGGAGATCGACGAAAGGGCATCTTCCGGGATCGAGCCGTGACATTATAACGTGATATGCATTTCACGAGCGAAGCATTCCGAAGGCGTCGTATATCCTGATATCGCGACTCGGCGTGAGTTTATTCGTTTTGTTTCTTAAGGAATGATTTCTGGATAATAAACATTTAAAATTTTCTCGTAAAGCGCACCAAGATATCATATTTCAAGGTTGACGGCCCTTACCCCATCTCCTACCGTCCCGGTGCGAGCCGCAGACGGACCCCAACCGGACCTCAACCGCAACGGTTTGGTTTTCCGGTCGACCTGTCATACCGGCCCGTGGGCTGATGATGGGCGCTTCCGAAAGGCCCCATGCGCCTCCGACTGATCCTCGGGGGTTTTTTGTTGCGCTGGATAAACGGAGGGGAAATCACCCATGGCACGTCAAATGACCGGAGCTCAGATGGTCATTCAAGCCTTGAAGGATCAAGGTGTGGATACCGTATTCGGATATCCTGGCGGCGCCGTGCTTCCGATTTATGATGAGATTTTTCAACAAAACGTCATCCGCCATATCACGGTGCGTCACGAGCAGGGTGCAGTGCATGCCGCCGAGGGTTATGCCCGTTCGACCGGAAAACCCGGGGTCGTGTGCGTGACATCCGGTCCGGGGGCGACCAATGCCGTTACCGGTCTGACCGACGCGTTGATGGATTCAATCCCGATCGTCGTCCTGACGGGCCAGGTCCCTACCTTCATGATCGGCAACGACGCCTTCCAAGAGGCCGACACGGTGGGCATCACGCGCCCATGCACCAAGCACAACTGGCTGGTCAAGGAAACCGATCGAATTTCACCGACCATCCATGAAGCCTTTCACGTCGCCACCTCGGGCCGGCCCGGACCGGTCCTGGTCGACATTCCCAAGGACGTACAGTTTGCAAGTGGCGTTTACACGAAAAAATCCGAAACCGGACCAAAGCGCTATCAACCCAAGATGAACGGCGATATCGAGGCGATCACCGAACTGGTCGAACTCGTCGAAACCGCCAAACGCCCGATTCTCTACTCGGGCGGTGGGGTCATCAATTCCGGCGACGCGGCCTCGCGGCTGTTGCGGGAGATGGCGGACGCCACGGGTTTTCCCATCACGTCGACCCTGATGGGTCTGGGCGCCTATCCTGCCTCTGGTGGAAACTGGTTGGGAATGCTGGGCATGCACGGGCTTTACGAGGCCAATATGGCGATGCACGGCTGTGATCTGATGGTCAACATCGGCGCGCGGTTCGATGACCGCATCACCGGACGGATCGACGCCTTCAGTCCGCAATCCAAAAAGGCGCATATCGATATCGACCCCTCGTCGATCAACAAGATAATCC
>JBCCVK010000319.1:0-3356 GCA_039195495.1 Pseudomonadota bacterium | reverse complement strand
GTCGGCGCTGGCGTCGTCGCCAAAATATTGAAGTGAACGAGAGCCCGGGGAGCGGCGGCGCTGCCCGCAGAGCCGCCTAATCAACTTCAAACTCGCAAGAGGGCCAGATCATGGCACTGCAAAGCCAAAACATTCGCATCCGTTTGAAGGCGTTCGACTATCGCGTTCTGGACGTCAGCACGCGGGAGATCGTGAACACCGCCAAGCGCACGGGCGCCCAGGTGCGCGGACCGATTCCGCTGCCGAACAAGATCGAAAAGTTTACCGTCCTGCGGGGACCGCATATCGACAAGAAATCGCGTGATCAGTTCGAGATTCGCATCCACAAACGCCTTTTGGACATCGTCGATCCGACTCCGCAGACCGTGGATGCGCTGATGAAGCTCGATTTGGCCGCCGGTGTTGACGTTCAGATCGCGGTTTGAGGGAGTGTTTGAGATGCGCTCTGGTGTTATCGCGAAGAAGGTCGGCATGACCCGGCTCTTCATGGAGGATGGCAAGCAGGTTCCCGTGACCGTTCTCCAATTGGACGGCTTGCAAGTCGTGGCGCAGCGGACGGTGGAAAAGGACGGATATTCCGCGGTTCAACTGGGGGCCGGTTCGGTGAAGGCCAAACGCGTGTCCAAAGCGATGCGCGGCCATTTCGCCGTTGCCAAGGTCGCTCCCAAGCGGAAAGTGGCCGAATTCCGGGTGTCCCCCGGCAATCTCATCGACGTGGGCGCGGAAATCTCGGCCGAGCACTTCGTCGAAGGTCAGAAGGTCGACGTCTCGGGCACGTCGATTGGCAAAGGGTTCGCCGGGAGCATGAAGCGTCACAATTTCGGAGGGTTGCGCGCTTCGCACGGCGTGTCGATCAGCCATCGCTCGCACGGTTCCACCGGGCAGTGCCAGGAGCCGGGGCGCGTATTCAAGGGCAAGAAGATGGCGGGTCACATGGGCGCTGCGCGGGTGACGACGCAAAATCTCGAGGTGGTGCGCACCGACGCGTATCGTGGCCTGATCATGGTCAAAGGCGCTGTTCCCGGCTCCAAGGGCGGATGGGTCACGGTCAAGGACGCGGTTAAGAAGCGGCCGCCGGATGGCGTTCCTTTCCCGGCCGCACTGAAACCGGCGGATGCGCAAAGCGTCGATTCCGGGAAGGCTCCTGAAGGGGGGGGCGGAGAATGAAACTTGATGTGATCAAGCTCGATGGCGGCAAGGTCGGCGACATCGAATTGGGCGATGACGTTTTCGGTCTTGAGCCGCGTGCGGATATTCTGCATCGTGTCGTGCGCTGGCAGCGCGCCCGCGCGCAGGCCGGGACCCACAAGGTCAAGACCCGTTCGGAGGTCAGCTATTCGACCAGGAAGATCTATCGCCAGAAAGGCACCGGTGGCGCGCGCCATGGCTCGCGCAAGGCGCCGATCTTTCGCAAGGGCGGCGTCTACAAGGGTCCGACCCCGCGCAGTCATGCGCACGAATTGCCCAAAAAATTCCGCAAGCTGGGTCTGAAACACGCGTTGTCCGCCAAGGCGGGTTCGGGTGCTCTGGTGATTTTGGACAATGCCGAGATGGCGGTTCCCAAGACCAAGGAACTGGCCGGTTTGCTCAGAAACAGGGGATGGAAGCGCGCTCTGGTCATCGACGGGCCCCAGGTGAACGAGAATTTCGCCAGAGCCGCACGCAACATCGACGCGCTCGACGTCCTGCCGTCAATGGGCGCGAACGTTTACGATATCCTCAGGCGTGACACGCTGGTGCTCACCAAAGCGGGTGTCGAGGCATTGGAGGCCCGTTTGAGATGACCGCGAAGGCAGAACTCTATGATGTGATCCGCAAGCCGGTCATCACCGAAAAGGCCACGATGGTGTCCGAAACCGGTGCCGTGGTGTTCGAGGTATCGGTCGATGCCAACAAGCCGCAGATCAGGGACGCCGTCGAGGCGCTTTTCGGGGTGAAGGTGAAATCGGTGAACACCGCCATCACCAAAGGCAAGGTGAAGCGGTTCCGCAACCGACCGGGCAAACGCAGGGATGTCAAAAAGGCCTATGTTACGCTTGAAGAGGGAAATACCATCGACGTGACCACCGGCCTTTGATAGAAGGCACCGAATCTGCGGCCCCGTATCGTATTCGGGGCCGCACCCGTTTTCGCAACCCAAGGACCTGTCGGGGGTCCGATCTAGACGGAAGACAGAAAGCATGGCACTCAAGTCGTATAAACCGACGACGCCAGGCCAGCGCGGGCTGGTTCTGATCGACCGTTCGGAATTGTGGAAAGGACGTCCGGTCAAAACCCTGACGGAAGGGGTGACCAAAAACGGCGGCCGGAACAACACCGGACGGATCACGATGCGCCGCAAGGGCGGTGGCGCGAAGCGTCTTTACCGTATCGTGGATTTCAGGCGCAGCAAAAAGGATATCGCGGCGACCGTTGAGCGGATCGAATACGATCCCAACCGCACCGCCTTCATCGCGCTCATCGGCTATCGGGACGGCGAAAAAGCCTATATCCTGGCTCCTCAGCGTCTGGCGGTCGGGGACACCGTGATCGCGTCCGCCAGGGCCGACATCAAGCCGGGCAATGCGATGCCGTTCTCGGGCATGCCGATCGGGACCATCGTCCACAATATCGAATTGAAACCCGGTAAAGGCGGCCAGATCGCCCGTTCCGCCGGCACCTATGCCCAGTTCGTGGGTCGCGACGGCGGTTATGCCCAGCTCCGGCTGAGTTCGGGCGAGTTGCGGATGGTCCGCCAGGAATGCATGGCGACCGTCGGCGCGGTGTCGAATCCCGACAATTCGAACCAGAATCTCGGGAAAGCCGGGCGCAACCGGCACAAGGGGATTCGTCCGTCGGTCCGTGGCGTCGTCATGAATCCCGTCGATCACCCGCATGGCGGGGGCGAGGGTCGGACCTCGGGGGGGCGCCATCCGGTAACCCCTTGGGGTAAGCCGACCAAGGGCGCCCGCACCCGCAATACCAACAAGGCGTCACAGAAGCTGATCATTCGGTCGCGGCACGCTAAGAAGAAAGGTCGCTAGAACATGGCGCGTTCGGTTTGGAAAGGGCCCTTTGTCGACGCTTACATCCTCAGGAAGGCGGAGAAGGCCCGCGAAAGCGGCCGCAAGGACGTGATCCGGATCTGGTCGCGACGCTCCACCATTCTGCCCCAGTTCGTGGGTCTGACCTTTGGCGTCCATAACGGCCGGAAACATATACCCGTTCTGGTTTCGGAGGAGATGATCGGTCAGAAATTCGGTGAATACTCCCCCACCCGCACCTATTACGGACACGCGGCCGACAAGAAAGCGAAACGGAAATAGCCATGGGCAAAGAGAAGAATTCCCGCCGCGTGGCCGACAACGAGGCGATGG
>JBCCVK010000318.1:0-3356 GCA_039195495.1 Pseudomonadota bacterium | reverse complement strand
TCGACATCGGTTTTGTGGATGAAAGCTCGATGCTGGATGAAACGCAATACAACGATCTGAAAGAGATTTTCCCCACATTGTTTCTTTTCGGCGATCCGGCGCAACTGGCGCCGGTGGGACAGTCGGGCGAGATGATGTTTGATCGTTTGTCGTCCGGCAATCGGACGGTTCTGAACCGCATCCACCGGCAGGCCGGCGGCAATCCGATCCTCGATTTGGCGCATGCGTTGGAAAACCCCGAAATCGATTTCGAAACCTTCGAGGACATGATCGAAAAGGCGGCGCGTCGGGACGGACGAATCGTTCTGGGACAACGGGTGGAAAGCGATTTGATGGCGCGCAGTCCGGTCCTGGTCTGGCGCAACACGACCCGGATCAGGCTGATCTGCGCTTTCCGTACCGTGCATGAAGTGCCAGAGGGCGGGCTGATACCGGGAGAGCCGTTGATCTGTGACGGAATCGAATTGCCCCTGAAACATCGCAAAAAACGTATCGATCTCGAGGCGCGGGGCCTGATCAAGGGGGCACAGGTCATCTATCTTGGTCCGGGCCGCAAACCTGGGTTTTTGCGCCTGCACGTGATCGGGGCCGAGGAACCGCAGATCAGCGCCGCCTCGATCGTCAAGATCGAACATCCCGGGGAGGAAGAGCCGTTCATTCCCTTTGCCGCCCGAATGGGGGCCGCTTTTCTGCATGGGGCGGCGGTAACGATTCACAAGGCACAGGGCAGTCAATGGGAGACGGTCCAGGTCTTCGCGCCCGACATCTGGGCGGCCGCGTGCACCGGTCGGCGCGAAGCGGGCCATCCCCTCTGGAAGCGTCTCGCCTATGTCGCGATTACCCGGGCGTCCGAACGTCTGATCTGGGTGGCGCGCAATCGACTGGCGCGCCCCAAAGCGCCGCTTGCGACCGACGATCTTCACCGCATGGCGCCGCCGTTGACGTTGAACATGCGGAAGCAGGAGGGAGCGGATGAATAGACGGGGTCCCGATCGGCACCGCGTTCCCGGCGGTGTCGGGGGCGATCTCAGCTTCGGATGTAGCGGAACACCGCACTTGCGCCCCAGCCGGCGGCGATCGCGATGGTCAGCGACAAAAGACCGTAAATCAGAGGCCGTTCATGGGCGAGGTTGTAAAGCCACCGCTCGAGCCCGACCTTCCGCACGTCGATGATGGTCTCGTCAAGGGTGATCACATCGCCATTCCGTGTCAAGATGGTGCGGACCGTGTAATCCCCTTCGATCAAATTGGCCGGCAATTGGACCGAGGTCTGAAAAAGCGTATCGGCTCTCAGATCGATCGTTGTCTCGGCGATCTTGTAAAGATCCGCCTCGGATCGGATACGGATAAGCGCCTCGGTAAAGGCTTCGGCACCGTTCACTTCCGCGCCGACGGAACGAATGGCGCGCGGGATGCTGATCTTATGGCGCAAGTCCTCGATGTCCTTCAGGATTTCCGAGAGCGGTCCGGTCGTGGTGATGGCATAGAAGGACGGCGCCAAATCCACCTCGACCGCGTCGCGGTTCACCCAGATCCCGAAGATGCGCTCCTTGCGTCGGACCATCACCGGTCGGGATGGGCCCGCGACGGTCACGATGACGTTCATTTGCCCTTCGGGTGCGGGCGCCTCGCGTTTGACCGCGCCGAAGATCAGAATTTCCGAACCGTCGAAATCCGCAGTGATCGCGATACGGTTTTGGGACACTCCGGTGACAATTTCCTCCGCCTGCGCGGGAAGCGCTGCCAGGAACCAGAGGAGTGCGGCCCGGATCATCTATGCCCTCCGTCCCTGTCCAGCGAATAAAGTTCCGAAGGCATGAGCAGCAAATCCAAGGCCAGTTTTCCGCAAACCGCGAGGACTATGATCGCCAGCAAAATCCGCAGTTGCTCGGCCCGCAGCAGAACGCCGATCCGGGCCCCGATCTGGGCCCCGACGACCCCCCCCACCAGAAGCAGAACCGCCAAGGCCATATCGACCGTGTAATTGGTGGTCGCGTGCAGCAGCGTGGCGAAAGCGGTCACGAAGATGATCTGAAAAAGCGACGTTCCGACCACGACCTTTGTCGGCATCCCCAAAAGATAGATCATCGCGGGCACCATGATGAAACCGCCCCCCACCCCCATGATCGCCGACAAAACGCCCACGAACAGACCCACGGCGACCGGGGGCACGGCCGAAATGTAAAGCCCCGAGGTTCGAAAACGCATCTTCAGGGGCAAGCTGTCGATCCAGGTCCGTTTGCGGCGGGTGATCCTGTGCGCCGAAGGAAGGCGGGCCCGCCGAATGGCGCCCAGGCTTTCGACGAGCATCAGAACGCCGATAACGCCCAGAAACAGAACATAGCTGAGGCGCACCAGCAGATCGACCTGCCCCATGTCGCGCAACTGATTGAAAATGAGAACTCCGATACCTGCGCCGACCAGACCGCCCGCAAGAAGAACCGTGCCCATTTTAAAGTCGACGGTCTTTCGCCGCAAATGCGCCAATACGCCCGAGAAGGAGGATGCGACGATTTGGTTGGCTTCGGTTGCCACCGCCACGGCCGGTGGAATGCCGATAAAGAACAGCAACGGCGTCATCAGAAAGCCGCCGCCGACCCCGAACATGCCCGACAGGATACCCACCAGCCCGCCAAGCCCGAGCAGCAGAAACGCGTTCACGCTGACCTCGGCGATCGGAAGGTAGATTTGCATCGGGTGCGGCTTCTCGGCTCTAAGTTGCGTGTCCTTTAGCGCGCGCAATCCCGCTTGGCCAGCGGGGGCGATAAGGCCAGATCTGCGACAGACCGGAACAGGCGCCGGGTGGCCGCCAGGGCCGAAGCCTTGGGCGTGCGCTCAGCGCTCCTTCACGTAAGGCTCGCCGCCCGCCTTCGGCGGCACCGCCTTGCCGACAAGGCCCGCCAGGATCACCACGACCAGAATATAGGGCAGCGCCTGCATGAACTGGACCGGGATCGTGATCCCCAGGATGTCGATGTTCTGGAACCGGTTGCCGATCGCGTCGAGCAACCCAAACAAGAGGCACGCCCCAAGCGCATGCCAGGGCCGCCACTTTGCGAAGATCAGCGCGGCCAGCGCGATGAAGCCGCGGCCAGCGCTCATGTCCTTCACGAACCCGGCGGAGAGGGCCGTGGCCAGATACGCGCCCGCGATCCCGCAGAGGACCCCGGCAATGGCCACCGCCGCAAAGCGCAGACCGACGACCGAGATACCGGCAGTATCGACCGAGGCCGGGTTCTCCCCCACCGCCCGCAGGCGCAGGCCGAACCGTGTCCGGTACAGGATCCACCAGGTCAGCGGCACGGCAATGATCGCGACATAGACCAGGATGGAATGGCCCGAGACCAACCCCTCAT
>JBCCVK010000317.1:0-3362 GCA_039195495.1 Pseudomonadota bacterium | reverse complement strand
TGCTCTTGCAGTTTATGGCGCAGCGTCTCTTATGGTGTTTTCCGACCGATTCGGGGTTCTCCTTTCGGAATGGCAGCCATGCATTGAATGCATGGCTCGTGTCGCCCTACCCCCGTATCTGGACGCCTTGCCAGCTAACCCAGCACCATATATAGCTGTCGGCAAATTCTGATCAACCTATTGTCAAGGTTTTGACATAATGCCGAAAATCAATGGTAACGAGATTCGACCGGGTAATGTTCTGGAGCATGACGGCCACCTCTGGTCGGCCGTGAAAGTCGAACACGTGAAACCCGGGAAAGGGGGGGCCTTTGCCCAGGTCGAGTTGCGAAACTTGCGCAACGGTTCCAAGCTCAACGAGCGTTTCCGCTCAGCGGACAAGGTCGAACGTGTGCGTTTGGAACAGAAGGATCAGCAGTTTCTTTACGAGAACGATGACATGCTGGTCTTCATGGATACCGAAACTTTCGAGCAGATCGAATTGCCATCCGATCTTTTGGGCGACCGTCGCCCATTTCTGCGGGATGGAATGACGGCTGTCATCGAATACTACGAGAACGAGGCGCTGAGCGTCCAATTGCCGCAAAAGGTGGCGTGCAGAATCATGGAGACCGAACCGGTCGTTAAGGGGCAGACCGCGGCAAACAGTTTCAAACCGGCGGTTTTGGACAATGGCGTTCGAGTCATGGTCCCACCATTCGTCGGTACGGACGAGGACATCATCGTCAACACCGAAACCGTTGAATATGTCGAACGTGCGTGACGTTTCCGCACGATCATTCCAAAAGCCGCACTTCCGCCGCGCCCGCCCTCATCGGCCCCTGTGCCCGCTCGAAACGCAGATAGGCGATGGCCCGGTCGCCCGCCCGCGTAAATAGAAGGCCGACGGGTTTTTCGTTGGCGGTGATTTTGGTGCCCGTAACGGCGCTTCCGATGACCGAAACGCGTGCCAGACCCTTACGTAGTTCGGTTTTGTGTTTCATGCGCGCCGTCACTTCCTGACCCACGTAGCAGCCCTTGTGAAAATCGACTCCGTTCAAGCGCTCGAACCCCGCTTCGAGAATGTAGGTGTCCGGCGTCAGCTCGATCCCAGTCGCCGGAACGAGGTGGGCGACGCGCAACGCATCCCAGTCCCGATCATCATCCTCTGCGGGTGTTTTCCGATAGGCCCGCCAGCCGAGCTCCGCGTGGCGCGGGTCGGCATGGCCATCCGCGGGTATCGTTCCGAGTCCGCGATGCACATGCAACTCCGTCTCGCCGATCCGCACATCGGCACGGAGTCTGTACATCGAAAGCCGCTGCGTCAGATCATCTGCCAGCATGTCCGGCGCGTCGATCAACAGACGATCCGGCGCGGAAAGGATGAAAAAATCCGCCAGGAATTTGCCTTGTGGTGTCAACAACGCGGCATAGACCAGATGGCCGGGTTCGGTCGGAACCCTGTTGGTCACGAGACCGTCCAGAAACTTCACCCGGTCGGTACCCGTTACGATCAGCACACGTCGTCGTTCCATCATGTCACTGGTCCTTCCCGCCATCCGCCCGATATAGTAAAGACAAATCCCCTGCACCAGATCAAGAAACCGATGCCTGCACCCATCAGCGTAGTCATACCCACCCTGAACGCCGCGGGCGGCCTTGCGGCAACCCTCGCTTCCTTGAACGAGGGATGGAGGGCGGGGCTGCTCCGTGAATTGATCCTGACCGACGGTGGTTCGAACGACGGCATCGAGACGGCCGCCGATCAAGCCGGCGCCATGCTGGTGCGGGGTGCGCCCAGCAGAGGGCAGCAACTCCGCCGCGGTATATCGATGAGTTCGGGGGATTGGCTGCTGGTCCTGCACGCCGATACCGTTCTATTGCCGGGCTGGAGCGGACCGGTGGCGCGTCATCTCGAACGGTCGCGCGACGCCGCTTTCTTCCGATTGACGTTCGATGCGGATGGCTTCATGCCGCGTTTGGTGGCGGGATGGGCGAATCTGCGCGCGCGCTGGTTTGGCCTGGCTTACGGGGATCAGGGATTGCTGGTCCCACGGGCGCTTTATGAGGAGGTCGGCGGCTATCCGAACCAGGCGCTGATGGAAGATGTCACGATGACACGCCTGTTACGCGGACGCTTGAAAGCGCTGACGGCGATCGCCCGAACCAGTGCGGACCGGTATCGGACCGAGGGCTGGCTGTGGCGCGGGGGGCGGAATCTGATCCTGATCTCGCGCTATGCGTTGGGGGCGGATCCGGCCAAGCTGGCGATGTCGTATCGCAATCGGACTCAGCGTTCGTCGAATTGGTGAAGAGTGGCATAGACCCCCTCCCGTGCCAGCAGCGTGTCGTGGCACCCTTCCTCGACCACGCGGCCCTCATCCATGACCACGATCTTGTCGGCGTTGCGGATGGTTGCGAGGCGGTGTGCGATCACAAGCGTCGTGCGCCCTTCCGAAAGGCGGTCCAACGCGTTTTGCACCACGGCTTCCGATTGGGCATCGAGGGCCGAGGTCGCTTCATCAAGCAGCAGAATCGGCGTATCGCGCAGCAACGCGCGCGCGATGGCGATCCGTTGACGCTGCCCGCCCGACAGGTTTGATCCCCGCGGCCCTGCGGGGCTGTCGAGACCATTGGGCAGACTCGACAGAAAACCGGTGACATGCGCGGCGTCGAGCACCGATTTAAGCGTGTCTTCGCTGACATCCTTGCGGCCCAGCAGGATATTGTCGCGCAGTGTCTCGTCGAACAGCAAGGCGTCTTGCCTCACCACCGAAAACTGACCGCGCAGATCCGCGGGATGAAACTGGTCGACCGGCACGCCCCCGACCACGATACGCCCGCTGGCCGGTTCGATGAGTCGGGTCAGCACGTTGAAGACCGTACTTTTGCCCGCGCCGGATGCCCCGACCAATGCGGTGGTCCTGCCCGCCTCGGCCCGGAAACTGGTGCCGCGCAGCACGGGCAAGTGGCCGTATGCCACATACACATCCTCCAGCCCGATGTCCGGAAGGTTTTCGTCCAAATGCTTCGGCACGGCCGGCACCGTCAGGGTCGGACGGGTCTCGAACAGTTCCAGCAAGCGTTCGATACCCGCCGCGGCATTCTGCCAGGCGCCGCTCAGCGCGCCCAGTCGCCGGATCGGATCGAAGGTCAGGGCTATGGCGGTGAAGAAACTCATGAACTCGCCCACGGTCTTCTCACCCGCGATGATTTCCTGTCCGCCGTAGATCAACACGCCGAAAAAACCGATGCCGGCGGCGATGTCGACGATTCCGGGGATCGAGGCTTTCCAAAAGACCGCCTTCAACTGCGTCCGAATCCGCTGCCGCATGAGGCCCGCATATTGGCGCGACTGATAGTCTTCCAATGTGTTCAACTTG
>JBCCVK010000316.1:0-3406 GCA_039195495.1 Pseudomonadota bacterium | reverse complement strand
CGTGATTAACCCGACCACGTTGATATCTCAACGTGGTCGGGTTAATTCTAGGTTCGGCGACGAAGGTGAAACATCTGATCCGGGGCCGCCTCACCTCCCGGATTCGGTACGCGCGAAGGAGACTTGCAAATGGGATTAAACAGATTGAAGGCATGGGCTTTTGCGGCGGTGTCCGGCATGGCCGCATCCACCGCGCATGCGGTCGAAATCGAGTATTGGCAATATTTCTTTGACGCCCGCGTCAAGGCGATGGAGCGGCTTATCGAGAACTTCGAACGCGAGAACCCGGGCATCACCGTCAAGATGACCCATTTCCCTTACGCCGACTACCGTACCAAGGTTGCCGCCGCGATCCCGGCGGGCGAGGGGCCGGATGTGGTGCAACTGTTTTATGGCTGGCTGAACGATTATGTCGAAGCCGAGCTTATCCAGCCGCTGCCGGTCCAGGCTTTCCCGCCCGATCGGATCGAGGCCGAATTCTTTCCCATGGTCGGCGCCATGCGCCGGGGCGATGCCTATATGGCGTTGCCGACGGCGGTTCGATCGCTGGCGCTGTTTTACAACGAACGCCTGTTTGAGGAGGCGGGGGTCGAAAACCCGCCCGCGACCCTCGACGAACTGGTTGAGACCGCCGCGCGGCTGACCAAACGGGATGGCGCGGGCAATCTGATCCAGGTGGGACTGACGACCGGCATGAACGCGCAGGACCATCATTGGTTCCGTGAGGTTCTGGTGCGCCAGTTCGGCGGTGCCCCCTATGCCGAGGATCATCGGACGGTGAATTACGACACCGAGGCCGGATTGCGGGCGCTGGAATTCTATATCGGTCTCGAGAAGACGCACGGGGTGACGGCGTCGGGTTTCATGGACGAACCGCAAGCCGCTTTCAAGGCCGGCCGTGCCGGGATGCATATCGACGGTTCGTTTCGCATCGGCTCCCTCGAGGCGCAGCGCGGCCTGAGATGGGGGGTGGCCGAACTGCCCGCGAACCCGGACGGGAAAAGGTCGAACTATTCCTCTTACTGGGTGAATGCGATTACCACGAAGGCCGAAGGCGAGAAATACGATGCGGCGGTCGCTTTCATGCAATACGTCACCTCGGACGAAGCGATGCAGATCTGGCTGGATGTGGTGGGCGAGTTGCCGGCGAAGCCGTCGGTCGGAATGACCGACGAGAACATCGGCGACGAAATCTTCGGCCCCTTCATCCGCGGTCTCGAATACGCCAACACGACCGTCTTCGCGGATGAAAGCGCGCAACGCCAGATCATGGTCGACATGGTCGCGCGCGTGGACCTTGAGGGACAGTCCCTGGCCGAAAGCCTGGCCGCCGCCGCGGAGGCCGAGCAGAAACTGCTGAACGACTATTACGCCAGAAACTGAACCCGAGAGTCGAGAGCCCGGCTTTCGGGCCGGGCATCAGGATCTGGTGAGTCGAGACACGTGACCCTTTACCGCAACCTATCCGTCCGCAAGAAGCGAATCCTCTGGGCCTGGGCTTTTTTGGCGCTGCCGGTGCTGTTTTATTCGGTGATCCGGTTCTATCCCACGGGCAATGCGGTTCTCATCAGCTTTCAGAACTGGAACCTGCTCGGGGACCGTACCTGGGCGGGGGCCGCCAACTATGTCAAGCTGTGGAACGATCCCGTGTTTTGGAAAGTGTTCCGGAACACGTTCGTTTATCTGCTGCTGGGTACACCCGTCAGTTTGGTGATCTCGTTTGTTGTCGCCTACCATCTGGACAAGCTGAGATTCATGCACGGCTTTCTCAGAATGCTGTATTTCCTGCCGTTCATGACTTCGGCGGTCGCCATGGCCTGGGTCTGGAGATGGTTTTATCAGCCGGTGCCGATCGGCTTGTTCAATAACGTTTTGGCGACGGTCGGCATTCCGCAGATCGCGTTTCTGAACTCGACCACGAATGCGCTTCCATCCGTGCTGGCGCCGGCGATCTGGGCCGGACTGGGTTTTCAGATCATTATCTTCATGGCCGGGCTGCGGGCCATCCCCCGCAGCTATTACGAGGCCGCCCGTATCGACGGCGTGTCGTCCTGGGCGATTCTTTGGGAGATCACGCTGCCTTTGCTGAAACCGACGATGGTGTTCATCGTCGTCTTTTCGTCCATCGGATTTTTGCGGATTTTCGATCACGTGTTCAATATGACCACGAACAATCCCGGCGGACCGCTGAACGCGACGAAGCCCTTGGTGCTAATGATCTATGAAACGGCCTTCACGTCGTTCGACATGGGATACGCGGCCGCGCAGACCGTGGTGCTGTTCCTGATCTTGCTGATCGTCAGTCTGCTTCAACTGCGCATCCTGAGAGATCGCTGATGGCCGTCGTCGAACAAATCCGCGCCTCGTCGGAGACGCTTCTGAACGCGCGGACGACGCGCAAGCCCGGGAATATGGATCAGATCCTGCGCTGGCTGCTGTTGTTCGCCGGCGGCGTGATGATGGTGATGCCGATCGCCTATATGATCTCGACATCGCTGAAATGGCCGCACGAGGTCTACCACGTCAACCTCGTCCCGCAGGAACCGACATTCGAGAATTACATCTTTGTTCTGGAGGACGGGCGTTTTTACGGGTGGTTCATCAACTCGATCATCATCGCGACGGTCACGACGGTATCGAATTTGCTGTTCGACAGTCTGGTTGGCTACACATTGTGCAAATTCAGATTTCCCGGCCGTTACATCGTGTTCGTCGCGATCTTGAGCACGCTGATGATCCCGACCGAAATGCTGGTGATCCCCTGGTACCTGATGTCCCAGCAATTCGGCTGGCTGGACACATATTGGGGCATCATGTTTCCCGGTCTGATGACGGCCTTCGGCACCTTCTTGATGAAGCAGTTCTTCGAGACGGTTCCCGATGATTTCATCGAGGCCGCGCGCATCGATGGTCTGAACGAATTGCAGATCTGGTGGACGGTTGCGATGCCGCTGGTCAAGCCGGCGCTGGCCGCGCTGGCGATTTTCGTGTTTCTCGGCAACTGGACGGCGTTCATCTGGCCCCTGATCGTGACCAACTCGGTCGAAATGTATACGCTGCCCGTCGGCCTTTCGGGCTTCGGCGACGAGGCGGATGTCGCATGGGAACTGATCATGACCGGTGCCGCGATATCGACGATCCCGACGCTCGTGGTTTTTCTTGTCTTTCAGCGCTTCATCATCCGCGGGGTCGTCATGGCGGGCTTGAAGGGATGAGGCCCGATGGCGTCGGCATCTCGGCACGGGCCGCGCTCCGCGCGCCCACGGATGCGGCGAACCCTGTCGAGGATCTCGTATCATGAGCGTTCATTCCGCCCGCTTCCCCGATGCGGTCTACAAGACCACGGTCCTGGCGCCCTTGTTCGAAAGCGCCAAGGCCCACTATGCGCTTTCGAACAAGGGCGCAT
>JBCCVK010000315.1:0-3426 GCA_039195495.1 Pseudomonadota bacterium | reverse complement strand
GCGATCCCCGGTGTCATATCCTGTCTCAGCCAGCGTATCGCGCGGTCGTCTTGCTTTGAGCGATTGTCTGGAAGCTCTCTCGCCGCAGCCATCGATACGAGGGGCCGGCCGGAAATTTCCGGCGAGAGCCGCCCCTTTCGGCGTCGGGGATCACGTCGGTCGTCGTTCAGGCCGTGCGCGCCCTGCTGATTGCGGCCATCGTCGATGCCGGTGGCGTGAGCTACGGCAATTTCGCGGCTCCGGGAAAATTCGATATTCCATATGTAGCGGTCCGGATTGCGCCCGAGCTGAACCATGACGTGATCGGCCCTGTCTGATCCCGGCGAATATGGCGCTTATGTGGTCGAGGGCCGGCTGCACGACTTTTTCGACCCTTCCGCAATGATCAGAAGCGGCAAGGATCCGCGATGCCGAGATAGGAGAAACAAGTGAACAATCGGATCGTTTCCAAAGAGGACTGGTTGGCCGCGCGCAAGGCGCTGCTCGCGGAGGAAAAAGCGCTCAAACGCCGACAGGACGAGCTTGCCGAGAAGCGCCGGGCGATGCCGGTGACCCGCATCGAGAAGCCCTACGCGTTTCGGACCGAAGATGGTCCAGCGTCCCTTGCTGATCTGTTCGAAGGGCGGCGCCAGCTGGTCATCTATCATTTCATGTTCGGGGAAGACTGGGCGGAGGGATGCCCCTCCTGCTCGTTCTGGGCCGACCACTTCGGCGGTATCGTTTCCCATCTGAAAGCCAGAGACACCAGCTTTGCCTGCGTTTCGAGCGCATCATTGGACAAGCTTCTGGCCTATCGGGCCCGGCTTGGCTGGTCGTTTCCCTGGGTTTCATCAAATGGCACGCAGTTTGGCGAGGATTTCGGCGTCTTCTTCCACGAAGATGGCGACCATCCCGACGGCTACAACTATTCCGGACGGCCCGCGAAGGGGGAATTGCCGGGTTTGAGCGTGTTTTTGCAGGGTGATGACGGGGCGGTGCTGCATAGCTATTCAGCTTATTCGCGCGGATTGGAGCCGTTGAACACCGTTTACGCGGTCCTGGACATGACACCGTTGGGGCGGCGCGAGGACGATTTATCCTATCCCATGGCTTGGGTGAAACGACGTGACCAGTACCGTCTTTAGCATCGCATCGGGTAGCCGATGGCATCCGTGGAAACGAAGAGGTCGAGCCATGGCATATGATGACGAACTGGCCACGCGCTTCCGTAAAATGATCGAAGGGGTGCCCGGCCTCTCCGAGAAGCGGATGATGGGGGGTGTCTGCTTCTTTCTGAACGGCAATATGCTCGGTGGGGCGGATCGGGTGAAATCCGGTGAACGACGCTTCATGTTTCGGGTCGGAAAGGAAAACACGCTCAAGGCCGAGGCTTTGCCGGGTGGTGAAGCCATGATCCAGGGCGGCAGACGAATGGGGGGATTTTATTTCGTCGATGCACAGAAACAGCCGGAAGCGGTGATCGAGGCGTGGGTCGCGCTGGCCGTGGGCCATGCACTGTCCCTGCCGGTCAAATGAGTGGGTTCGGCGAAGAGACGCTGAGCGTTCTCGAAAATCTGCGCGCCAATGACAGCCCCGGCGGGTTCGGGGACAATCGCAGGATCGACAATGCCGCCGTTCGGGGTGCTGCGAAAGGCTTTGCCGGCGCCCTCGCCCATTTGCTGGAGGTCGAGACCGGTCGGGCGCATGAGCACAAGATCTATCGGCTCCATCGCGACTTGCGCTTTCCGAAAGACAGCACGCCCTGCGATACCCATATCCACATGTCGGCCCGGCCGGTAGGTGGTGGGGCAGGCCGTCCGGCGTGGATGCCGGGGCTGGAGCCGGCGAAATGATGTTTGCGTCGGACGGGCGCGCCATCTGCCGGACGCGGGCGGCAGGGCCGGTTCGATGCTTGGCGGAAATACTCGCGTTCAAGCCGCTCATGGCTTGGCTGAACAACGACGACCCGAAAGTGGCTGATGCGTGAACTTGCGGTTTTGACATTTGTGACGCTCGACGGCGTCATGCAGGCCCCGAGCATGCCCGAAGAGGACCAGTCGGGCGGGTTCACGCAAGGCGGTTGGGCCGCTCCATATTGGCAGGGCGTCATGGCGCAGGTTCAGCGCGAGGCAATGGCGGACCCATACGACATCGTGTTCGGCCGCAGAACCTATGACATTTTTGCGGGCCACTGGCCGAATGCCCCCGAAAGCGCGCTTTCGAGCATGATGAACGCGGCGCGCAAATATGTAGCGACTTCCGACCCCCATGGTCTGTCATGGTCCAATTCCGTTCCCGTCACAGGCGACATCGGCGATGGGTTTCGAAGACTCAAGCGGCAGGATGGTCCACGCCTCCAGGTCCATGGCAGCGCGAAGCTCATTCAGGCGCTGTTGGCCCATGATCTGATCGATGAATTCCGCTTGTGGGTCTTTCCGGTAACGGTCGGCCAGGGAAAACGCCTGTTCGAAGCCGGATGCCCGTCCATGGATCTGACATTGTGCAAATCGGGAGATTGCGCAAACGGGGTCGCGATGCGGATCTATCGGCGGAACCGTCCCCCCGGGCGATGAATTTTGGAGCATTGACGAATTGCTGAGGAATCCGGCCTCCTGTAAGGCTGGTTCGTGGATCACGCCAAGCTGGAACATATGCCGAATATCGCCAATCGAGTTTCAAGCGATTTCGGTTTCTCGTCGAACCGCTGCCTCGATCGTGACACGCGACGGCTGAGCGCCGATGAGCCGCACGCGAATGCCCCGGCATAGGGGCCGCAATCGAGCGGCGCGCATCGCAGGGCTCGGACGTTTGGGAAGGTGGGCGCGCGCCGCGCCTGCCGAATGACATCATCGGCGGGTAAGAACCGCGTCAAACAGCCGCGCCAGATAAGTCTCGGCGGCGGGAAACGGATCCCGCCCATCCAGCACCAGACGGATCTGCACGTCGAAATCCGCATAATGCTGGGTCAGCGCCCAGATCGAGAAGATCAGATGATAGGGATCGACCGCCGCGATCCGACCCGTTTCGGACCAATTCCGGATTACCCCGGCCTTCTCGTCGACCAGTTGTTTCAACGCGCCCTTCAGCACATCCCGGATCCGTGGGGCGCCTTGCAGAATTTCATTCGCAAACAGCCGGCTCTCACGGGGATAATCGCGGCTCATTTCCAGCTTGCGGCGGACGTAACCAAGGATTTCCGCGACCGGATCCCCCGCCGGATCCAGCGCATGGAGCGGGTCGAGCCAGGTTTCCATCAGGTCGGTCAGCACGGCACGGTGGATTTCCTCCTTCGAGGGAAAGTAGTATAGCAAATTCGGTTTCGACAGGCTGGCGGTCTGCGCGATCTGGTCCAGCGTCGCGCCCCGAAAGCCATATTGCGAAAACACGTCCAACGCGGCCTCCAGAATGACCTGCGTGTTGCGTTGTTGGATCCGGGTTTGCGCCCGT
>JBCCVK010000314.1:0-3481 GCA_039195495.1 Pseudomonadota bacterium | reverse complement strand
CCATGTGAACACGTTGCCCTGACGGATTTGGTCGGGGAGATATGGAGGGATCGACATGGGATTTTTGAGTGTTGTCCGACGCTGGGCATTGCGGGACAAAATGCCGATCCGCGAGATTTCACGGCGCACCGGCTTGTCTCGCGATACCATCAGGAAGTCCCTTCGCGAAGGCGCGATTCAGCCGAAGTTGAAGACGCCTGCACGACCGCGCAAGCTGGGATCGGTATGCGGATCGGCTGTCCGCCTTGCGTGTTTTCGCCACATCGTCTCGCCCCCGAGCTTCGGGCATCGGCTCTGCATTCCATCGCGGGATACGTGCAGCCAACCTAGGCGGGGCCGGGGGGAATCGTCGCGTGGCGGCTTTCCCCCACGGGTGGCGCGCGGATCGGCAACGGGCAGAACAGGGCCCATATGTGGCGGAAAGTGTGGCGCAATGTGTGACGGAAACGCGAGCCTGACGGAACTTCACATCCGCATTTCCAAGACTTCCAAGCAAATCTGTTTTTATCAGATTCTTACTGGAAATCTGGTCAAAGGAAACTGGCGGAGAGACAGGGATTCGAACCCTGGGTGGACTTGCGCCCACAACGGTTTTCGAGACCGCCCCGTTCGACCGCTCCGGCACCTCTCCGCTGATCGATTTTCTTAGACTTTTCCGGAATGGGCGACAAGCGGGAAAAGTCATCTCAACCTGTTTTCGTCCAGCCGGTCCGCTTTGGCCGGGACAGGGTGCGCCGTTCGCCCCGAGCGGCGGCCGCATTCGCGCCTGGTTCCGTTCGCCGGACATATCGGAAGAGAGGTGGCCCGACATTGCCCGGCGGCGCCTGTGATGAGAACGCAAAAACTATCCCCTCACAAGAACATGCCGCTCTGAAAAGCTTCAACAGGGTACGGGGAATGTCCCTGGAAGCGGAAAAGCGGACCCCGATCGCCATCGGCGGCGAACAAAACCCGCGAAGCCGCAGATTCCCTCTTCAAAAACGGATATTTTGGTTTTATCTGTTAAGGGCTCGCTTCAGAGCTATGGACATAAATGCGCTCGCAATAAGCGGATCGGACCCGGGGGCGGTACCCGGCGGCTCCACCAACGCCCCGTCGTTTGCGGGGGCATGGGGCCGAAACAGGATCGACGGACGTCTAAAGGGGTTGGCTTTGTCTCGGCGGGGTGCCACCGTTATCGGTCCGAACAGTACAATTGCAAACGACAATCGTGCTCCGGTTGCTTTGGCCGCATAAGCGGTTCGAGTGATCGAAATCCCAAGTCCTTGCCCCTTGCCGGGCAAGGCGGGGTCCGCAGGCACCCGGCAACAGAAGCCTGCATTTTCCCGCATCCGTACCCCTGTCAATCCGTGGCGAATCCTCTATGCTATGCGCAGGTGCGGCGCAAAGGGGCGCAAATGACCGATACCATCGACTACGGCAACCTAATGCACCGGGCGATGCGCGGCCTGGTGGCCGGGGTTCTGTCCGAAGTCGGTGCCAATGGATTGCCGGGCGCGCATCATTTTTTCATCACCTATACCACCACCCATCCGGAAATATGCATGCCGGCTTGGCTGAAGGAGCGATATCCCGAAGAGATCACCATCGTCGTTCAGCATTGGTTCGAGGATTTGAAGGTCGACGACGAGGGGTTTGGAATCACGCTGAATTTCGGCGAAGAGGCGGTCCCTCTCTACGTCCCGTTCGATGCTGTCACCACCTTCGTCGATCCGTCGGTGGAATTCGGTCTTCGCTTCGATGGTTACGACCCGGAAGAGAGGAACGAAGCATCCGAAGCACCGGGAACGAGCCCCGCCGCGACCGAAGACGTCGATTCGCCAAAGGCCGAGATCGTAAGTCTCGACAGTTTTCGAAAGACATGAGCACCTGTTGCCCCACCCATGTCCCGCCTTCGCGGCATGGTATCGGAAAGGTCCGTCGTTGCGTTGCGTATCGCGACCGCGGAAGGATCGGCGGTGGGCGGAGGCATCAGTCGTGCGCGACCCCTTGCGGGCGGTTTGATTGTCAACCTTGCGTTGACGGCATAGAGGCAAAGGTGCCGAAGATCCAAGGAGCTTGCCGATGACTGCCACCCGTATCGAGACCGACAGTTTCGGTCCACTCGAGGTTCCCGCCGACAAATATTGGGGGGCGCAGACCCAGCGTTCGATCATGAATTTTCCGATCGGCTGGGAAAAACAGCCCATCGCGGTGGTGCGCGCCCTGGGCGTCATAAAGAAGGCTTGCGCATTGTCGAACGTCGAGAACGGCATGCTTGCTCCCGCCCTGGGCGAGGCGGTCGCCGCCGCCGCGCAGGAGGTGATCGACGGCGGGCTTGACGGTCATTTTCCATTGGTCGTGTGGCAAACGGGCTCGGGCACGCAATCGAACATGAATGCCAACGAGGTGATCGCCAATCGCGCCATCGAGATGCTGGGAGGGACGATCGGGGCAAAAGATCCGGTGCACCCGAACGATCACTGCAATATGGGCCAGTCGTCGAACGACACGTTTCCGACCGCCATGCATATTGCGGCTGCGACCACGGCGCATGAAACGCTCTTGCCGGGTCTGGAAAAGCTGCAGGCGGCCTTGGCTGCCAAGGTCGAAGAATTCGAAGGCATCATCAAGATCGGACGAACGCACACGATGGACGCCACGCCGCTGACGCTGGGGCAAGAGTTTTCGGGATATGCACATCAGGTCGCGATGGGTATCGCGCGCGTGAAAGCCGCGTTGCCCCGCATTTACCAACTGGCGCAGGGCGGCACCGCCGTCGGTACCGGGCTGAACACGGTCTCGGGATGGGGGGCGCAGGTTGCGGCCCACATAGCGGCCATCACCGGGCTTCCCTTCGTCACCGCCCCGAACAAGTTCGAGGCGCTCGCCGCCCATGATTCAATGGTCGAAATGTCGGGCGCATTGAAGACCATCGCCGCCTCGCTCTTCAAGATCGCCAACGACATTCGTTTTTTGGGTTCGGGTCCGCGATGTGGCTTGGGTGAACTGATGCTGCCGGAGAATGAACCCGGCAGTTCGATCATGCCAGGCAAGGTCAATCCCACCCAGTGCGAGGCGATGACCCAGGTCTGCGCCCATGTCTTCGGCAATGACGCCGCAATGGGATTTGCGGGGTCGCAAGGTCATTTCGAACTGAACGTCTACAAACCGATGATGGCGTATAACCTGCTGCAGTCGATGCAGTTGCTGGGCGACGCTTCGTCCGTTTTCGCCGATAACTGCGTCGCCGGGATTCGCGCCAATGTCCAGCGCATCTCCAGAATCATGAATGAATCGCTTATGCTGGTGACGTCTCTGGCTCCGACCATCGGTTATGACAATGCCACGACGCTGGCCAAGACCGCTCACAAGAACGGAACCACGCTGAGGGAAGAGGCCATCAGGCTGGGTTTCGTCGACGAAGAGACCTTCGATCGCGTGGTCCGCCCGCCGCAGATTGACGATCTCGCTCATTTCGCTCCGGGGCCAATCATTTGCT
>JBCCVK010000313.1:0-3493 GCA_039195495.1 Pseudomonadota bacterium | reverse complement strand
GCCCGTTGCTGTATTCGAAGATGGCCACTTCTGCGTCTGCGCGGATTTGCCGGGCCCCGCGCCGGCTCGGGACCTTCTGATCGTCGTGGCAACCGTTGGGAACGGTTATCGGCTGCCGCGACCCGTATGGGAAATGCAGCCCTTTGGCGGCTGCCGCGGCGCCACGGCCATCTTCAACGCCCGGATCGCCAGATGACGTTTCATGCGAGTGTTCACGTCCCAGCCGATGCCACGCCGGGAATGCGGATCGAGGATCACGGCCAGATACAGACATCCCTCTCGGGTCCACACAAACCGATATCGAGGAGTTCCAAGGTCTAAGGTCGATCGGCAATTTCGAGCAGATCGTGCTCGAGAGCTGAAAATCGCCGGATGTCATGCAGTTTGCCGATGCAAAATGCCGGAATGAAAATCCCTCTCGACTTGGACACGGATGCCGTATCGTCGCCTCGGCTCACGGCTTCTCCCACCGGTACGCGCCATCCGCATCCAACGCGCGCGTGATCCGCCCGGCTTGGAACAAATGGTTGAGATGCGCCATCGCTTCGACCAAAGCCAAACCATATTCCCGTTCGCCGATCTGACGTTGGAAAAGCAGGGGAAAACACTGCGCGGCCGTATGGGGCACGCGCAGGTGAGCCTCCAGACGTTCGAGGGCGTTCCGATGGTTGTCGATCAACTGCCGCATCCGTACCGGCAGCCCGGTGAAAGGCAGCTTATGCCCCGGAAGCACCAGATGCCGCGGTTGCGCCAGCGTGCGGAACCGTTCACAGCTTTGCATCCATTCGCTGAGCGGATCAGCCTCGGGCTCGGTCGGATAAATTCCGATATTGGGGCTGATCGATGGCAGAAGTTGATCACCGCCGATCACCAGATCGTCATCGCGCGACCATAACGTGATGTGATCGGGCGCATGGCCTTGACCGATTCGCACGTCCCAGTCCCGCCCCCCGATCCGCAGCACCTGTCCTTGTCGCACCCGGGTGTAGCCAAGTGGCATCGGTGCCACCATATCCGCAAAATTGAAAGGCCGCTCGGTACGCCGCTGGCGCAGCATCCCGGGCTCCATGCCGGCCCGTCGATAATAAAGCAATGTCTCCGCCGTCGGCACCGGCTGTTCGTCCAGCGTCAGCATCCGGGCCATCAGCCACGCGACGCGCGTGGTGAGCAAGTCGACTCCGTGCCGCTTCTGGAACCAGCCCACCAGACCGACATGATCGGGATGATGATGGGTCAGAAGAATTCGCCGTACCGGCTTGCCGCTCAACGGTCCCTCGATCAGCCGGGCCCAGATCGTACGGCTGCGCCTGCTGGCGATACCGGTGTCGACGATCGTCCAGCCATCGCCGTCGTCCAATGCGAAGACATTGACGTGATCCAATGCCATCGGCAACGGCAGACGCAGCCAGAGCACGCCGCTGGCGACTGCGATCGCTTCGCCCTCGCCGGGCGGTTCCTTCCATGGATAACGCAATATGTCGTCCATGTCGTTCGTCATGCCGCCAAATCGTCATCACTGAGCGCATAAAGTCCCCGCGCCCCTTCTCGCGCATGGATGCAAAGCCCGACATGTTCGGGCAGCAGCCGCCTGACGTAGAAGGCCGCCAGCGCCGTACGTGGATTCCGACCGCCCTCGGCCAGGACGGCCTTCAGATGATAGTGACCGCCAAGCAGACGCGCGAAGGCGCGCAGATACGGCACCGCCCCGGCGAAACGGTCATTCATCTCGGGTTGCGCCACCAGCCAGTCGGTCGTCTCGCGCACCGTTCCGACGGCGCACCGTACGGCTCTGGCCAGTTCGGGCGAAACGTCCGCCGCGGCCTTGCAGCCGGCTTCGATCTCGTCGAGCAAACGATACGCGGCCTCGCCATCGTCCATCATCTTCCGACCGACGAGATCCATCGATTGGATCCCATTGGTGCCTTCGTAGATCGCCGTGACGCGTACGTCGCGCAAATATTGCGCGGCACCGGTTTCTTCTATGAATCCCATGCCGCCATGCACCTGAATACCGTGCTGGGCGGTCTCGATACCAATATCCGTGCCAAACGCCTTGGCGATGGGCGTCAGAAAGGCCGCGCGCGATCTCCATCCGGCATCGCCGGTCGCGTTGCCCATATCGATCGCCACGGCGTTGGCCAGCGCAATCGACCGCGCGGCGAAGATGTCGGCCTTCATCGTCATCAGCATCCGGCGCACATCGGCATGATCGACGATCGCCCCCATGCCCTCGATCGGTGTGCGCCCCTGCTTGCGATTCAGCGCGTGGGCCAGCGCATGCTGATAAGCCCCTTCGGCCACCCCGACACCCTGCAGACCGACACCCAGTCGCGCATTGTTCATCATCGTGAACATCGCCGCCATACCGCCATGTTCCGCCCCCACCAGCCAGCCCCTGGCGCCGTCGTATTGCATCACGGCCGTGGGCGAGCCGTGCAGACCCATCTTATGCTCCAGACTGACGACCTTCAGGTCATTGACCACGCCGGCCTCGCCCGTTTCGTCGGGGATGCGCTTCGGGACCATGAACAGGCTGACGCCTTTGGTGCCCGGTTGGGAACCCGGCAGCCGTGCCAGCACCAAATGACAAACATTCGTGGTAAAATCGTTGTCACCCCAACTGATGAAGATTTTCTGACCGGTGATCGCATAGGTGCCGTCGCCATTCGACTCGGCCTTGGCGCGCAACGCGCCCACATCCGATCCGGCCTGAGGCTCGGTCAGGTTCATCGTCCCGGTCCACGCGCCCGAGATCAGCTTGGGAAGATAGACCGCCTTGATCTCGTCCGAGGCATGATGCTCCAACGCTTCGATCTGACCTTGTGTCATCAGCGGATTTAACTGCAGCGACAGGCAAGCCGTCGACATCATCTCGTTCACGGCGCTCGCGACGGCCTGAGGCAGGCCCATACCACCATGCCCGGGATCGGCCGTCATGCCCACCCAACCACCTTCGGCGATGGCGGCATAACCTTCAGCGTAACCGGGCGGGGTACGCACCACACCATTCTCCAGCGTGGCGGGATGCAGATCGCCGACGCGCTGCAGGGGCGCCAGGACTCCCTCGCATAGCCTCGCCGCCTCGTTCAGGATCGCCTCGGTCATGTCTTTCGACATCTCGGCGAACCTCTCGGTCTCGGTGACCCGCGCCAGGTCAACCAGGTGGTCGAAAATGAAACGGTAATCGGCGATTGGGGCTCTGTACGGCATCGGGTCCTCCGGATCGGCGCTTGGCAAAAGGGCGCTTCACGCTAAATCAATGGAACGTGCCGGCAGAGTAGCTTCGTCTCACGCCCCTCTCAATCAAAACGCATCGTCACAGAGCATGGCCGCCTCGAAAATCCGACTTCTGACCGACGATTCCAGCGGAATCGCAGCGGCGGCCGGGATTTTGAAAACCGGCGGGCTGGTCGCCTTTCCGACGGAAACAGTCTATGGTCTCGGGGCCGACGCCCGTGACGATCATGCGGTGGCGGCGATTTTCGCAGCCAAG
>JBCCVK010000312.1:0-3516 GCA_039195495.1 Pseudomonadota bacterium | reverse complement strand
CGCCCGAAGTCTCCAAGGCGGAAAATATCAGAATCGTCCCGATCGCCCCGATTTTCACCCAAGCCATCACGAATGTCTGGAGCGGCACCTCAGTGTCGTCGCTGTTTGAAAAAGAAAGCCTTGCGCCAATCTATGATGGATTTTACGCAAGCGCCTAGGTGAACGGGGTCAATAAAGATCCCATTCGTCGGATCGGGCAAGTTCCCCGATCGCAAGCCATCCCGCCCGCACACGCGCAACGCGCGTATCGCCCCATGTCCGAAAAACAAGCTCGAAACCGGTTTCGTCGATATTCTCGGCAGCGATGTCCGCCCGCATGTTGTGTTTTTGGTCCATATCCCACATCGACAAACTCGCATATACGACGGGCGCATTGCGGTAAGTCTCGGAAAACGTGATGCGGCTTCGCCGTTCACGCGGCCCGGTTCCGGCCCACATGGGGCCATCGGTTTCAAAATCCTCGAATAGAACGATCTGACCTTGATCGATCCCAACGAGGTGACTGTTTAGACGCCGCATCGCATTCATCCGCTTAGATAAGCGGATTTAGCAAAAAATGTCGCGGAAGCCAGATACGAAATCGCAACGATTGCGGTAATTTTGTCCGATCACCTCAGACACCAAGCGCCGTTTTGACGGACAGGATATCCGCAGCGTATTTGGTCACCGCATCTTTGCGGTCGTCTGCCGCGCTTTCGACGGCGGCCTCGGCCGTATCGACAAGTTTCGATATCATATCGGCCGTGACGTCACTCACGGGCATCGCATGTTCGGCCAGGATCGAAGTCGCGGACTGGGTGATCTCCGCGAAGCCGCCTGTCACGAAATACTCGGTCGTGGTGCCGTCGGCGACGACGCGCACCACGCCCGGGCGCAACGTGGTTATGACCGGTGCATGGTCGGGCATCGCCGTTAGATCGCCCTCGGCGCCGGGTATGCGAACTTCGGTTGCTTGAAGCGAAGCCAGGCTTCGTTCGGGCGACACCAATTCAAACTGCATCACATCCGCCATCTTCTGGCCCCTCAGGCCGCTTCAGCGGCCAGTCTTTCGGCTTTGGCGATCACTTCGCCGATGCCGCCAACCATGTAAAAGGCCGCTTCGGGCAGGTGATCGTATTCACCGGCAACCACCGCCTTGAACGAGGCGATGGTATCTTCAATCGGCACCTGGACACCTGGTGAGCCGGTAAAGACTTCGGCCACGTCGAAAGGCTGACTGAGAAAACGCTGAATTTTCCGAGCCCGTGCCACGGTAAGCTTGTCCTCTTCCGACAACTCGTCCATTCCCAAGATCGCGATGATGTCCTGGAGCGACTTGTAGCGTTGCAAAATCCCCTGCACGTCACGTGCCACGTTGTAATGCTCTTCGCCGATGACCGCCGGATCCAGCAGACGCGATGACGAATCGAGCGGGTCCACGGCCGGGTAGATGCCCAGTTCCGAGATTGCCCGGCTCAGGACCGTCGTGGCATCGAGATGCGCGAAAGAGGTGGCGGGCGCCGGATCGGTCAGATCGTCCGCGGGCACGTAGATCGCCTGAACCGACGTGATCGAACCGTTTTTGGTCGAAGTGATGCGCTCTTGCATCGCGCCCATGTCGGTGGCCAGAGTCGGCTGGTAGCCCACGGCGGAGGGAATACGACCAAGCAGTGCCGATACCTCGGAGCCGGCCTGGGTAAAGCGGAAGATGTTGTCGACGAAGAACAGCACATCGGTGCCGGTCGCATCGCGGAATTGCTCTGCCATGGTCAGACCCGAAAGCGCCACGCGCATGCGGGCGCCGGGCGGTTCGTTCATCTGACCATAGACCAGCGCGACTTTCGATTTCGTGAGATCCTCGGCATTGATAACGCCTGACTCGATAAATTCGTAATAAAGATCGTTTCCCTCGCGCGTGCGCTCCCCCACACCGGCGAACACCGAGTAGCCCGAATGCACCTTGGCGATGTTATTGATCAACTCCTGGATGAGAACCGTCTTGCCCACGCCCGCGCCGCCGAAGAGGCCGATCTTGCCGCCTTTGGCGTAAGGGGCCAGCAGATCGATCACCTTGATGCCGGTTACCAGAATCTCCGACGTGGTGGCTTGGGCGGCAAAATTGGGCGCCTCGTTGTGGATCGAGCGGCTCTCGGCCGCCCCGATCGGCCCCTTTTCGTCCACCGGTTCGCCCACCACGTTCATGATCCGGCCGAGCGTCGCATCGCCCACCGGTACATTGATCGGACCGTCGGTGTCGATGACGGGCTGACCGCGAACCAGTCCTTCGGTTGCGTCCATGGCGATGGCGCGAACCGTGTTTTCGCCAAGATGCTGAGCCACTTCGAGAACCAGCGTCTTGCCGTTGTTGTCGGTGGTCAGCGCGTTTAGAATCTTCGGTAGATGATCGTCGAACCGCACGTCTACGACGGCGCCGATGACCTGGGTGATTTTACCTTTTGCATTTGCCATGTTTAGCCTCCGTCTGTTCCGACTGTCCTGACCTGGCCGTTCGAACCGGCTGACCCCTCGTCGAGAGATGCGCCACCGCCACGAGCGGGGGGGACAGGTATCAGCGCGCCCTCCGCCGGTTTCGCATGATCGCGCATGTCCCGGTCCTGAATGCCCCGAATGCGGTCACTGGCGCTTCGATCGTGAAATGTCGAACGAATGCCGACCTCGTCGACGGGCCTCGATGCGGTATGCGGCGCCGGTTCGCTCATGTCGATGGAAGCCGCGCGGATGAAAACTCCTGCATCCGCGAACGAAGAGACCACGACCGGCCCGAGAGGGATCGAGGGCATCGTCATAACGCCTCGGCCCCCGAGATGATTTCAATCAGCTCGTTCGTGATGACCGCCTGACGCGAACGATTGAACTCAATGGTCAACCTGTCAATCATCTCGCCCGCGTTGCGGGTCGCGTTGTCCATCGCGGACATCCGCGCGCCCTGTTCCGAGGCGGCGTTTTCCAGCAAAGCGCTGAAGATCTGTGCGGCGATCCCACGTGGCAGGAGATCGGCCAGAATCTCCTCCTCGCTGGGTTCGCAGTCGTAAAATATATCGCGGTTCGCGTCCGCTTTCGCTTCATACGCGGCCGGAATGATCTGCTGCGCGGTCGCTTCCTGATTTATCACCGACTTGAAGCGATTGAAAAAAAGCGTCGCGACGTCAAAATCACCCGCGTCGAACCGTGTCAGAATGTCTTCGGCGATTCCCGTCGCGTAATCGTAGCTCAGACGCTTCACGCTCGACATGTCGACATGACCGATCATCATGTCGGCAAAATCACGCTTCATCTGCTCGCGGCCTTTTTTGCCGACGGTCAGGATCTTCACCTTCTTGCCTTCGCCGATCAACGTTTCCGCCTGAGATTTGGCAATCCGCACGATCGAGGAATTGAAACCGCCGCAAAGGCCGCGCCCAAGGCAAAGAAGGGCAGCAGAGCCGCCAGCGTTGGCATCTCAATCCCGTCCAACCCGCCCAGTACCCAAAAGCGATAGACATCCAGGCTGCGCTGGCTGATCAGCAAGAGGCTGCG
>JBCCVK010000311.1:0-3518 GCA_039195495.1 Pseudomonadota bacterium | reverse complement strand
CCAGAATCGCGGCCGTCGCGGCCTCGGGCCAGCCCGCGTTCGGAGACCGATGAAGCCGCGCATCCCGACGCACCACCGCCCATGCCTCGGCCCGGGCGTATACGCCGATCAGGATCAGCGCGGTCAGCCGGGCCGGTGCCCAATTCAGGACGTCATCCAGCCGCGCGGCAGCCCATCCAAACTCCGAATGCCGCTCGGTGCGATATCCGATCATGCTGTCGGCGGTGTTGACGACCTTGTAGATCAACATCCCCGGCAGCCCCAAAAGCAGATACCACAAGGCCGGCGCCATGACGCCGTCCGACAGGTTTTCGGCCGCGCTTTCGATCGCGGCACGCGCGACGCCGCTTTCATCCAGGGGTCGTGTGTCGCGGCCGACGATGCGCGCCACCATCCGCCGCCCGTCGTCCAGGCTTAGGCGCAGGCCGTGGGCCACGCCCTTCACATGATCGCTCAGACTGCGCTGCGCCAGCAGGACAGCCACGACGACCGCCTCCAAAACGCCGGGCAGCACGGCTTCGATCGCATGTCCGACGGTGAACGCCAAGCCCACCAGCCCCGAAACCAGCAGGCCCCCCTTCAGGCGACGCGCGCGCCCTGCATTGAACCGCTCGTCCGCCCATGCGATCAACCGCCCCATGACGACGACAGGATGCGGCCAGCGATCCCAAATCCATTTCGGTTCACCCAGGGCCGCGTCCAACAGCAGCCCGACGACAAGAACGATCCCGCCGTTCACGCCTGTAACGCACGTTTCAGCCGTTCCCAGCCCGTGGCGCTGCCGGGCAACCCCAAGCGCAGCCAGCACCCGGAATACGGGAAGATTCGGGACCAGATACGCGCCCGCGCAAGACGATCTTGCATCGCGGCCGCATCGCCCACGTCGTAAAGCCGGAACAGATACGTTCCCTTCGCCGGCCCCCGGCTGTGGCGGGCCATCAAGGCGTCCAAGCGCATCGAGTCTTGCCGGAGCCGGCTTCGGGTGTCAGACGCCCATGCGGGATCTTCCAGGGCCCGCGCGCCGATCTCCAATGCAGGGCCGGAAACTGGCCAGGGTCCCAGCATCTCGGCCAATCGGGCCAGCATCTTCGGATCGCCAAGCGCAAACCCGAGCCGCAATCCAGCCAGTCCCCAGAATTTTCCGAAACTCTTCAACACGATCACGCCGGGAACGGCGGCAATCTCGATCAGACTGCCCATGGGGTCCACATCGCAGAAACTCTCGTCGATGACGATGAGCGCATGCTTGCCCCAAGGCGCATCGGTCCTGTCGAAATATGTCCCGGTCGGGTTGTTGGGATTGACGATCACCCGCGCCGAGGGGCGCGCGCGGGCTGTCCGGGTCACCGTCCAGCCCGCGACCTCGAAGGACGCCCGATGCTCGTTATAGGTCGGCGCGTCGATCCGCACGTTTCCCGGTTCGGCCAGATAGGGAATGCGCGCGATCAGCGCCGAGCAGCCGGGCGCGGGCAGAACCGTGACAGGCGCGGGCGCTTTCCAGAAATTGCGCGCCGCGGCGATCAGCCGTTCCGTTGCCATGCGGTCGGGCAATGCAGTCCAGAGGTCCTCGCACGTTACCCGAACCGGATAGGGGGCCGGATTGATTCCGGTCGACAGATCGAGCCAATCCGAACGGGTTCCCCCCCAGCGGGCCGCGGCAGCGTCGATGCCGCCGCCGTGATCCCGAGCCCCGGCGGTCATTGTCCCTCGGGCAAGGGTGGATAGCGGGACACGAAATGCCCCTTCACCGCCTGCGGTCTCTGGTCGCGGGGCACGAGGCCGGTTTCGCTTTCCTCATATATCCGGGCATAGTCCACGATGGCCGCGGCATTTTCTTCGGAATTGTCGAAACCACCGAGAACATAGGCGAATTTTCCATCGGCCTGGATTGCGACATTGCAGGCATTTCGGCAGGCCATCAGGCAGGAATGACGGCGCACCTTCATGTTTCGCCCCCTGGCTGCAGCCTCGATCCGGATGGCGAAGGCCTCTCCGTCGGTCCGTTCCATACCGCGTTCGGACCAGTTCTCGCGCTTGCACGTGTCGCATACGGTAATCCAAGTCGTCATCGATATCTCCGCTTTTCATCCTAGAGGCTTTGAAACGCATTCCAGGTGACGCCGCAAGCGGCGCGGTGCGGAAATGATCGCGCCAAGACACGCCTCTCGGGCTTTTCTTATCCACCGCATGCGGATTGCACGCGTATCCGGCGGCATTTCGCGGACCATGCGCGATCGGGACGCCGGCCGAGGCTGGCCCTGGACGCAGCGCGCCCCGGGACCTAGAGGATGCCGGGTAAATCCAGACCATATTCCCGGGCGCACGCCCTGGCGGTGTCATAGCCCGCATCGGCATGGCGCATAACGCCCGTGGCGGGATCGTTCCACAATACGCGGGCGAGGCGGCGGTCGGCATCCCGGGTCCCATCACAGCAGATGACCATTCCCGAATGCTGGGAAAACCCCATGCCGACCCCACCGCCATGATGAAGCGACACCCAGGTCGCCCCGCTTGCCGTGTTCAGGAGCGCGTTCAGAAGCGGCCAGTCGGACACCGCATCCGATCCGTCCTTCATTGCCTCGGTTTCGCGGTTGGGCGACGCGACCGAACCGCTGTCGAGATGATCGCGTCCGATGACGACGGGGGCGGAAAGCTCACCGGTGCGGACCATTTCATTGAATGCCAACCCCAGCTTGTGGCGCTGTCCCAACCCTACCCAGCAGATGCGCGCCGGTAGGCCCTGAAAGGCAATCCGCGTCCCTGCCATGTCCAGCCAGTTGTGCAGATGCGGATCGTCGACGAGTTCCTTGACCTTGGCGTCGGTTTTATGAATGTCCTCCGGATCGCCCGAGAGCGCGCACCAGCGGAACGGGCCGACGCCCCGGCAGAACAGGGGCCGGATATAAGCAACCACGAAACCGGGGAAGGCAAAAGCGTTTTCAAGACCCTCCTCGAGCGCCATCTGCCGAATGTTGTTGCCATAGTCCAACGTAGGAACGCCCATGTTCCAGAAATCGACCATGGCGGCGACATGGATCTTCATCGAGGCCCGTGCGGCGGCCTCCACCGCCTTCGGATCTGTCCCCGCCCGGTCGCGCCATTCGGCAATGGACCAGCCTTGCGGCAGATAACCGTTCACCGGATCATGAGCCGAGGTTTGATCGGTCACAATATCCGGCTTCACACCGCGTTTGACCAGTTCGGGAAAAACATCCGCCGCATTGCCGATCAGAGCGACCGATTTTGCCGCACCCGCCCCGGTCCACCGCCTGATCATTGCAAGCGCCTCGTCGAGCGAGTGGGTTTTTTCGTCCACATAGCCTGTGCGCAAACGGGAATCGACGCTTCGCTCATCGCATTCCACGGCCAGACAGCATGCACCCGCCATCACCGCCGCAAGCGGTTGTGCGCCCCCCATGCCTCCCAGGCCGCCGGTCAGAATCCAGCGTCCCTTGAGACTGCCCTGGTAATGCTGTCGGCCCACCTCCATGAAGGTTTCGTAGGTGCCCTGCACGATG
>JBCCVK010000310.1:0-3529 GCA_039195495.1 Pseudomonadota bacterium | reverse complement strand
TGACGACCGGCGCGCCGGCGGTCACGCCGGAAATGATCTCGGGCTTGATAAAATTCCAGCGCTCCAACATGAAACTGGCTTCGGTATTGGGCTCGCCCAGAAGTTTTGCCTCGGCCGGCATGCCCTTCCTCTCGGAAAGATGCCAGGCCCAGATCAAGGGGCTGCCGGTGGAATCGGTATCGGGGGATTTATGGCCAAAAACTTTAATCGTCATAGATGAGATCCGTCTGCGACATGAAGTGTCTCGCTTTATAGGCGGGACATGTCATGGTGTCACGTCCCCGCGCGTCGCGGTCAAAGCCGACGACTTTCGATTTCTCGCATGGAAGCCGGTGCGACGGGTCAGAAACGCCGGAAGAGCGGCATGTGGCCGCATTCGGCGCGCGCGATGGATCGCCAATCCGCCGCTGCGCCAGCACGCGGACATTGCGTTCAGGCTTCCAGCATCCGACGCAAAAGCTCGACATCCTCGGCAATCTGGTTGTCGATTGCTTTCAATTCCTCGATTTTGCGAACCGCATGCAAAACGGTGGTATGATCCCGCCCGCCGAAGCGCCGTCCGATCTCGGGTAGACTGCGCGAGGTCAAATTCTTGGCCAGATACATCGCCACCTGCCGGGGACGGGCGACGGTGCGCGTGCGCTTGGGACTGAGCATGTCCGACATACGGATGTTATAGTGTTCGCTAACGCGGCGCATGATCTCGTCGATCGTTACCTTGCGGTCACTGGCGCGCAGAATATCGGCCAGGCAATCCTGGGTCAGATCAAGCGTGATTTCACGACCCACGAGACTGCCGAAGGCGAAAAGACGGGTCAACGCCCCCTCCAGCACGCGTACATTGGTGCTGATCTTATGGGCGAGATATTCGATCACGCCATCGGCGATTTCCAGATCCGGGTATTGCACGCGGTGCTGATCCACTTTCTGCTGCAAGATACCCAGCCGCAATTCGTAGTCCGTAGGATGCAAATCCACCACCAGCCCCCATTGCAGGCGGGATTTGATCCGGTCATCCAGATCCGCAATATCCGAAGGCGAACGATCCGCCGAAATGATGATCTGTCGCCCCTGATCAACCAGCGCATTGAAGGTGTGGAAAAATTCGTCCTGCGTGCTGTCCTTGCCGGCGATGAACTGGACATCGTCCACCATCAGAACGTCGACCGAGCGAAAAAGCTGTTTGAAATCCATAGTGGATTTGTCGCGCAGTGCCTGAACGAAGCGGTACATGAATTGTTCCGCCGACAGATAAACCACCTTCAGCGACGCATCGCGGGCCTGCAAGTCCCAGGCAATCGCATGCATCAGATGCGTTTTTCCCAGCCCTACACCCCCATAAAGAAACAGCGGGTTGAACGATACCGGCCCACCTTCGGCCACCCGCCGTGCCGCCGCATGGGCCAGTTCGTTCGGTTGGCCGACGACGAAACTTTCAAACGTGAAGCGCTTGTCAAGCGGCGCTCCCGGAACATCCAATGCAGCACCAGGCGTCTTGGGCGCCTTCCTTTCCGGCACCAACCGCTCATCCATGTCGGATTTCGCTTCTCCTCGATGATCCGCAGCCACGACGAATTGCAGTTGCTCCACCCTGTTGCCATCCGCAATCAAGTGATGACGTATCTGTTCGCCAAAATTCCGCCGGACCCAGTCGCCCACAAAAGACGTAGGAACGTGAAAGGTGACGACGCCATCCGTTTCGGAAGCGAAATGCAGTGGCTTGATCCAGTTCAAATAGTTATTTTTACCGACCGTTTTCTTGAGATTCTCGCTGACACGACCCCAGGTCTCATTCGTCATTTCCACGTTCTATCCGTTTCATTCTTATGTTTTATTGCGGGATCGCTGCCAAGCCGGTCTTCGGACCGCGCGTATATTCCAGGAGGATATCCTTGACTCTTTCCGCGATTCTCAGCGCCATCGACGCGCCCGATGCACCAATCTTTCCCACCGAAGGCCGAAGAACGTGTCTTGGTGGCGCACAGCGCATATGCCCGGGGCCGGCTACGGGTGCAATTCGCGGACGATGCGGGGAGATTCCGCTCCGACGACATACGATCCGCATTCCGGAAATGCCCGCGAAAACGGCCTCTTCGCCCCGGATGGCGGAACCGCCCGTCTGTGAAGAATCCGATATGGCGACACCCCCCATCCTGCGCTTGCCCTGACGGCGACGAGCCACACCAACGGACCGTGCTTCAATCCGTTCCACACATCCTGGGAAATGATCCCGGATACGCGCGAACCCGCGCCCATTTCCATCCCCCATGAGAACGATGTGAATCGCCAGAAGACGCTAGCAAGCCTTCAGCGGGGTGATCAACAGAACTTCACACTTGACTCAGATGGACACCCTATCCGAATCTGGCGGACCGCCGCCGCCACGGCGGCCATGGCTTTTCCTGGCGCCCAAGGCGCACCGCCCGGATCGTACGGAAGATTTCTTCTTGATTTTCGCAGCCGATGGAGGAAGAGGATACCGGCGATCAGGCGAGGGATTTTATGCGCGATGACAGACGCGATATTTTCCGCGACGCCGCGTTTTTGTGCACGACGCCCTTGGTCACGCCACGCATCAATTCGGGTTGAACCGCCCGCAACGCCAATTTCGCCGCCGCCTGGTCACCCGACGCGATGGCTTCCTCCACCTTGCGCAGAAACGTGCGAATGCGCGACCGGCGTGCCTTGTTGACCGCATAGCGCCGCGCATTCTGACGGATGCGCTTTTTTGATTGAGGCGTATTTGCCATGAATCGATACCTGTCTGATCGGACGAATCTGAACCCGAGACCGCGCTTCTAGGACCGAGTCGCCCGGCTGTCAACGCGCTTGTCCCGTCATGTGGCGTCATTTATCGCGGAACTGCGGCTCACGCTTTTCGAGAAACGCGTCCATCCCCTCTTTTTGATCCTCGGTCGCGAACAGGGAATGGAATACCCGACGTTCGAACAACAATCCCTCGGCCAGCGTGGTTTCATAGCTACGGTTCACGGCTTCCTTGACGGCCATCGTAACCAGGGCCGATTTTTCGGCGATCTTATGCGCGGCCGACATCGCCTCATCCATCAGCTTTTTAGCTGGAACCACCCGGCTGACCAGGCCAGCACGCTCTGCCTCTTCGGCATCCATGAAACGGCCCGTCAGATGCATGTCCATCGCTTTCGCCTTGCCGACGAACCGGGTCAGGCGCTGGGTGCCGCCGATGCCGGCCATGACACCCAGATTGATCTCGGGCTGTCCGAACTTGGCCGTATCGGCGGCGATGATGAAATCGCACATCATCGCAAGCTCACACCCGCCACCCAAGGCATATCCCGCGACGGCCGCAATCACCGGCTTGCGGCATTTCAGCACCTGGTCGACCTCGTCGGCGAACAGATTGCCCATGAATACATCGACGAAACTCTTGTCGGACATTTCCTTGATGTCGGCGCCCGCGACGAAAGCCTTGTCTGATCCGCTCAAAAGAACGACGCGCACCTTGTCGTTGGCCTCCGCCGCCTTCAGCGCCCCGGACAATTCATCCAGC
>JBCCVK010000309.1:0-3537 GCA_039195495.1 Pseudomonadota bacterium | reverse complement strand
GGGCAAGGGAGAAAGCGGGTAGTCATGGCCGGTGCGAGTAAAATCCTCACGGTTTCTTACGGAACTTTTTCATGTACCCTGGAAGGGTTCGACGATCCCTTTACAATGATGAGGGCGATTGCCGAATACTTTCGGGACTTGGCCGCCGATGACCGCTATTTCGGCGCGGAACCGCCGCAACCGGATGTGGCGATGCTGCATCGAATCGCCGAAACGGCGGCTCAAACGCGTGTCGAGGCGCGGATCGCCAAGACTGGAATCAAGCTCACGCAGGCCGATGATGCCGGGCGCATGGCGCCGCCGGCCGACGACTTGGAGGACGGCGGGGGCGAGCCCCTGGCGACGGCCGCGCAAGCGCTTGATGATCGCGGCATCACCGCACCCGAGACGGTCCCGTTTCCCAAGGACAGCATGGCGGAAACCGTCGCGCAGAAACTGGCCCGCATCCGCGCGGCCGCGACTCATGACGCAGATCCCTATACGGAAGACGAACACGCCGATGCGTTTTTCGGCAAATCCACCGCCATGGAAAGCGAACCGTTTGCGGATATGCCGGAGGAGATGCCCGGTGAGGTTCCAAAGGACGCTACACGCCGAAGCGCGGCCACACGCGCGGACAGGTCCTTGTTCGATCCCGTGGCGCAGGCGCGTCCGGGCGAACGGGACAGCTCCACGCGCGACGCCTCGAACGCGCCGGAAGAAACGGTTCGAACCTTGCAAGACGCCATGGCGCCCGCGGGAGATGGCCGGGTAGAACGGCTGTCTGAGACCGAAGTCCCGATGAAAGAAAGGGTTCCCGCGGGACAGAAGGTGGAAGAACCGTCCGAGAGTGCGGGCCTTTCGGCCGATGATCGCGTCCGGGCGGCGGACCCGACCGAAAACCATGTCATCGAAGAGGAACGGGCCGGAACGCCTGGCGTCGTTCATCCCGACCGCATTCGCGTGGTCCGCGTGAAGCGCAAGTCGGCGGACCCGGTGCCCGTTTCCCCGGCGCGGTTTTCGGTTGAGGACAGGCTTGGAGACGTCGCGGCCGGTGGAGGCGACCCGGCTTCACGCGCCTCTCCACCGGCCACCGAAGAGGTCGAGCTTGCCGTGGGATTGGCGGAAATCGATGTCGAAGCGGCATCCATGCGGGATGGCCGCGCGAGGCTTGCAGCCGCCAACACGGGTGATGATGCGCTGGACCGGATCATGGCGACCACCAATGATCGCCTCGGCGATCTCAACGCCAAACGCCGCCATTCGACCCTGTCGCATCTCAAGGCCGCGGTCACCGCGACGCGTGCGGAACCATCGATTGCAGCCGCGGGGGACAAGGATCCGGATGCCGCGGCGGCGTATCGCGAAGATTTGGACCAGGTCGTCTCGAAGGCCGGCGACAAGCGGCAAGCCCCCCTGATCCTGGTCTCCGAACAGCGGGTCGACGCAGATGGCCGTACCTTGCAGGCATTGCGCCGTCAGACCGCCTCTTGGCCCGAACCCGCACCCGCGTCGGGACCGTCCGAAAAAACCGATGCCGCTATGGCGGCGGCCGGCCATGTCGGCGGTTTCGCCGATTACGCCGAGAATCTCGGTGCGGTTGACTTGCAGGATCTGTTGGAGGCTGCCGCGGTTTACACCGCCCAGGTCGAAGGGCGCCCGCATTTCTCGCGTCCGATGATCATGGGACACGTGCATTCGGCGATGAATCAAAATTTCAGCAAGGAAGACAGTCTGCGCTCCTTCGGAATCTTGCTACGCAACGGCAAGATCAAGAAAGTCAGGCGCGGACGGTTCGCCGTTTCCGAAGACAGCAAGTTCCTGCCCGAAGAAGCGCGGGTCGTCCACCGCTAGTCCGGCGCCGTATCTCTCCACGTTTGATCCGGAAAACCCGTGCGCAGCCGATTGAAACGTGCCGACGAGAGGCGATGCCCGAGCAAAACGCTTGCTCTTGAACGGCGCGGTGCCTAACTGTGTTGCCGCGATACCGCAAGCAAGGAAAGACCGGCGATGACCTCATTGTTTGATATCCTGATGCTCATCATCGATGTGGTGTGGTTCATCATCATCGTACATTTGATCGTGAGCTGGCTGATCGTCTTTAAGGTTTTGAACCTCCACCAGCCTGTTGTCGCACAGATCTGGCATGGGCTGGAACGTTTGTTAGAGCCGATTTACGGTCCTGTCCGACGTCTCTTGCCGTCGATGGGGGGGGTGGATTTGACGCCTTTGGTGGTTCTGATCGGCCTTTACGCGATCCGCATCATTTTGCAGAACAACGTGGCCGCGTTCCACTGATCGGGGATATCGCGTGAAGGCGTCGATGGCGGACGGGCGGCGGATGATCTTTCCAGGCGCCTGACGATTGTTCCCCTCTCCATCCGCTTCCGGTCCGATAGCGTTCCTATCCATCACATGTTTTCGCCCGCCGCCGCGCCGTTTTGTATCGTTTGATCTTCAAGACCCGTGGAGCTTGCGCGATCCGGCGCTGGGGAGTGTCCATTCTGGGACATCGTGAAAATACGAAAGTAGCCGGCTCCATGTTTGTCTGGCTTCGCGCATGAGCCTGCCATATACCGGCATTATCCGACAGCGGGCCATCCGCAATCACGAATCATGAATGGAAAGATATCTTCAGTGCTCGAATTTCCGCATGCTGGCGTCGTGCCCATGCGTCTGCAGCACTGACAAGAACAAAGCTGCAAGGAAGTTAGGATATGATATTTCATCCCCGTTACGCGATCACGTTGGGCATGATATTGGTCTTGTCGGCCTGTGACGTGGCCGTGGAGTCGTCGGTGATCACGTCTGAACCGATATTCAACAAGCTCGGGCCGGTTACCGAGTGCATCGATGGTATCGAACCCGCCGCACTACCCGATCCGGATAATCTGGCTCCGTGTGAAACATGCACGTATGTGCAAGCCGCGGACGGGTCCATCATTTGTCTGGAGGCCGTCGATCGCCGGGACATTACCGGGCCGGATTCTGCCAATTTCTCGACCGCGCGGCGCGGATCCAGGACCGCCGCACCCTGAACCGTTCGAGTGCTCGACGACAGAGCCTTGACCGAAGAAAAGGAAAGACACGCGGCGGCTCGCGTTCGGGCGGGCTTAATGTGTCCACGAACCTCGGCGGTGAACGTTGAAATTCTCGGCATAGCCATGATCGCGGATATTCGGCTTGCGTTCGTGTGACTGCATCAGGACGGAATCGATGCCATGATCGCGGGCATAGTCGAGGGCCGCCTGCTTGGTGTCGAAACGAAGCTTGACTTGCGACTGCGTGTCGGTCGAGCTTGTCCACCCCATCAGCGGATCGATGCCGCGTGCAGAGGCGGGCGCGAATTCCAAAATCCACTCCTTGGTCCTGGCTCTGCCCGCTTGCATCGCGGTTTTGGCCGGCTGGTAGATACGCGCGCGCATGATCGCCTCTCTGCTTTGACGCTTTATCCCGCAAGTGATGCGCGGACGCAAGCCCGACAGAAGCCGGGTCGTGTTTCATGCCGAAACGATCCTCTCGATGATGTCCGACGATGCCGCCCTTCGATCCGCCGCG
>JBCCVK010000308.1:0-3545 GCA_039195495.1 Pseudomonadota bacterium | reverse complement strand
GTGCGTTCATGCTCGGGCCGACCCTATGGCGTCTCGGTTCGCTCTACCGTCGCCGTTTCGACTTTGCGGAACATGTTCGCCCGAGTCTCCGCAATCTTGCGGAAGCCACATCCGAAAGTACGTCGCTTTATGTGCGTGACGGAGACCGCCGGGTATGTTTGTTCCGCCAAAACGGTCCACAGGCCATTCGTCACCATCTCGACGAGGGCACCCATTTGACGCTCGATCAAGGGGCGGCCGGGCACCTCATCCGCGCTCACACCGATGGCGGCAGCGAGCGGTCCGCGAAAATCATCAAAAACGGCTACGCGGTTTCTCTCGGGGAACGCGACTCCGACACAGCGTCAATCGCGGTCCCCGTGTTTGCCGTTGATGGCGGATTCATCGGTGCTCTGACTGTTTCCGGACTGCGGTCGCGCTTTGACGCAGAGGCTCGGGCCAAGGCGATCGATATGGCGAAGACAGAGGCCAGCAAATTGGGGCCTAAGTTGATCGTCGCCTGAAGATTGTTTGGTCAATCCGTGCACCGGATAACGCCGTTCGTCTCGAGATCTGTGATTTCGCGATCGGACAGTCCGATCTGCTCGGCGATTTGGCGCGTATGTTCGCCCTGACGGGGAATATCGAGGCGCTTTCCCGGACGCCAGTCATCCAGCGTAAACGGCAACGCGGGAGCGGCAGCGGTCCTGTCGTCTGGCAACGTCAAAGGGATCAGTCCGTTTGACTGAACCAGGTGCGGGTCATCGTAGAGATCTTGTGGACGCGAGATTGGCGCGTAAGGCAGGCCCAGCTTCTCGCACTTCGCCATGACCTCCTGCTGGGACATGGCACCGATTATCGTCCGGATGCGGGGCAGGAACTCATCACGCGCATGGCACCGCTGGGGGTTGGTCTTGAGCGCCGGGTCGTTCAGGTATTCCGGCAGCCCGAAATGCTCACAAAAGATCTTCCATTGTGTATCAGAAACGACGCCGACGAAGACCTGCACGTCATGCAGACAATCAAACACGTCGTAAATCGCCCAAGCTGAGAGGCGGTCTGGCATGGGAGCGGCCGGTTCGCCCGTCACGGCGAACTGTGTCATGTGCTGGCCGCAAAGAAAGACGCAATTCTCATACAACGCACTGGTAACATGCCGTCCGCATCCGGTGCTGTCGCGTTCGCGCAAGGCCGCCAGAATACCAATGACGCCGAACATTCCCCCCATGATGTCGTTGACGGAAGCACCGGCCCGCATTGGCCGGCCCGGCGGACCCGTCATGTGTGCCAGGCCCGCCATCATCTGAACGACCTCGTCCAATGCGGTGCGGTTTTCATAGGGGCCCGGCAGGAATCCCTTTGCGGAAAAATAGATGAGGCCCGGGTTGTCCGCCCGAAGCGTTTCATAGCCGAGCCCAAGTTTTTCCAGCGCTCCCGGCCGGAAGTTCTCGATCAGCACGTCGGCGTCATCGACCAAGTTCTTTACAAGGCGCATGCCGCGCGGATCTTTGATATCGACCGAGATAGACTTTTTGTTTCGGTTGTACATGGGAAAGAAGCCAGCACCCGAGCCGGTCAGGCGCCTCGTGTTATCACCATCCGGGCATGGCTCCACCTTGACCACGTCGGCGCCCAGGTCTCCCAGGATCAATCCGCAAGTCGGGCCCATCACCATGTGGCTGAATTCGACGACACGGATGCCGGACAATGGCAGTGAATTGTCGCGTTCTCCGTCACCCGATGGAACGCCTTGCTCCAAGACTTCGGACATTCATTTCCCCTGACTGCGAACAGGCCAAGAAGGCACTTGCGCGAATTTGGAAGATAGATATATTTTAGAACGGCATTCCGTACAATAGAATATTGGTCGCTGATTTTTTTCTTTCGTTGAAATCGAACCAGCCGAAGTGAGAACAAGATGACGGAAATTGACGTGTTGGTGGGTGAAGTCGGTCCTCGCGACGGCCTGCAAATGGCGGGCAGCATCATGCCGACAGCTGCAAAGAAGCAATGGATCAAAAATGCGGCAGCGGCCGGGTTACGGGAGATTGAAGTCTGCTCGTTTGTGCCGCCTAAGCTCGTTCCTGCCATGGCTGACTCAACGGAAGTCACTGCGTTTGCGCGCACCATACCGGGTCTTACCGTAGCGGTCCTCGCGCCGAACGCGCGTGGCGCTGAGGCTGCCATTGCCGCTGGCGCACAGAAGATTACAGTGCCTGTCTCCGTCAGCGCGTCCCACAATCTGGCCAACGTCAATCGCACGCCAGCCCAGAGCATCGATGAGTTGGCTCGCATCAGTGCGATGCGCGACGCGTGCGCGCCGGACAATCGACCGTTCATCGAGTGTGGCCTGTCGACTGTTTTCGGATGCACCATCGAGGGCGAGGTTCCGGAAAAGGACGTGCTTTCATTATGCGTTGCAGCGGTCGAGGCCGGTGTGGACGAGGTTGGGCTAGCGGACACGACGGGCATGGCCAATCCGGAGAGTATCCGACGCATCTTCAAGGCCGCCGCTTCGGAAATTGGTCCGGACAAGCTGGGCGGTGCTCATCTACACAATACGCGCGGCCTTGGTCTCGCAAATGCGTTGGCAGCGCTTGATGCGGGTGTGACAACACTCGACGCGTCAATGGCGGGGTTGGGCGGATGCCCCTTCGCGCCAGGTGCGTCCGGCAACATCGTCACCGAAGACCTGGTCTATATGCTTCACGAAATGGGGCTTCGCACCGGCATCGATCTTGCGCGGCTTCTCGAAGTGCGGGACATCATCCGCGATGAACTGCCCGACGAGCCCATGTACGGCTTTGTCGCCGAGGTCGGGCTGGCCAAAGGCGGTCGCGCGGTGGAGAAAGTCGCAGCCGTCTAATGCGCCAAGCGTGATCTTCGAACAGAATCTATTCGTTTGCTGAAATGAAGCGTCCGCTTCTGGCACGTTGCGGCTTTGTCTGCTTTGCTTCGCAGACAATGGGCCGATTTAGATTCACGCCGAGATCAGCCGCAATGCATCACTCTTGATGGCGCGAAGTGCGGCGACATCGAACACGCCGCGCGCCAACACACGCAGACCGACGATCAGCGACAAGATGGACTTTGCTGTCTCGCCGGCTTTAACCTCTTCAGGTATCGCACCCCGCTCTTGGCCAAGAGTGATCTGGCCCCTGAGGAACGCCTCCATATCGGCGAACGCGGACTTGATCATCTCGCGGATGTCCTCGTCATGGCTCGGCAGCTCCAGCGCGGTGTTCACCAGGAAGCACCCCTTGCGTTCGGTGTCTGCAGCGCTTTCCGCGATCAGGCCGTCAAACAACGTCGTCAGCGCCACGACCGGGTCATCAAGCGCCTCGAGATGAGCGATGGTCTCCTGCTGGTTTTCACGGTCATACTTCAGCACGACGCGGGTGAAGAGGTCCTTCTTGCTCCCGAAAGCGTTGTAGAGGCTGCCCTTGTTGATGCCCATGCCATTGACAAGATCGGAAATGGACGTCGCTTCGTAGCCTTTCGCCCAGAAGACCTTCATGGCGCGCGCGACGGCGTCATCCATATCGAATGATTTTTCCCAGGGCATC
>JBCCVK010000307.1:0-3566 GCA_039195495.1 Pseudomonadota bacterium | reverse complement strand
GCTTGATCTGATCGACCACCTCGGCATCCGGACCGTCATGCGCGGCATGTCCCGAGATCGCCGCTTCGCCTTCCATCACCGGCTGACCGGATTGGTAATGTTCCATGATCGCGCCCAGGATCGCGGGTTTGATATGATCCCACTCGACGCCGTCGTCCTTGGTTACGGTGACGAAATCGGTGCCGAAAAATACCCCGGCAACGCCATCGACCGCGAAGACCCGTTTCGCCAACGGTGATTTTCCAGCCGTATCGGCGTTTGGAAAGTCGGCGCCGCCGGCATCCAGCACCGTCTGACCGGGCAGGAACTTCAGCGTGGCGGGATTCGGCGTGGCTTCGGTCTGAATGAACATTGGTCGGATCCTTTCGCTGAGCCAAGGATATGCGGTCTCCGACAATCTCCGTCAAGACTTTTGGAATTATTCTAAACTGGTGGCGCTCAGGTGATCTCTTCCAGTTTTTCCTTGGTTAACTCGCCCGGCACGATGGTGACCGGCATCGGCAGGCTGCCGGAGTTCCTGGAAAGCTGCGTCACCAGCGGTCCGGGTCCGGACTTGTCCGAGCCCGCCCCCAGCACCAGCACTCCGATCTCGGGATCGTCCCTTACCTGGGTCAGGATTTCCTGTATCGGCTCTCCCTCCCGGATCACCAGTTCCGGTTCCAGCCCTTGTTTGTCGCGCATCCATTTGGCGAAAACCTCGAAATGCACCTCGATTCGCTCACGCGCCTCCTTGCGCATCAAATCGCCTACGCCGATCCAGTGATTGAACTCGTCGGGCGGGATGACCGCCAGAATCTCAACCCCGCCGCCGGTTTTGGCGGCGCGCATCGCCGCATATCGCATGGCGTTCAAGCATTCCCGGCTGTCATCCAGGATCACGAGAAACTTTCGCATCTGGGAACTCCCTTGCTGCGAAGAAGATCATGAGGGTGCATTCCAGACCGCGCAAGAGCGGATTTTGCAGGGGTTCGATCCCGGCCGTCGTGCCCTGCGAGAGGGGCGGCGCCAGGTCGGCTCGAGAGACACGCGCACGGATCATCAAGCCCTTGCGCGGATATGCGGATCGAGGCGAACGACCGCGGGCGTCATGAACGGATCATGCCGACGATGTCATAGACCTGGGCCAGAATCGGTGCCGCGATCGCCCGCGCCCGCGCGGCGCCGCGGCTTAGGATGCGGTCGATCTCGATCTGGTCCCGCATCAGCCGTGCCATTTCCGACGAGATCGGGGCAAGTTTGTCGACCGCCAGGTCGGCGAGCATCGGCTTGAATTCGGAAAACGCCTTGCCCCCGACATCGGCCAGCACCTGATCGACGTTCTGATCTGCCAGCGCGGCATAGATGTTGATCAGATTGCGCGCCTCGAGCCGGCCTTCCAGACCTTTGGCTTCGGACGGCAAAGCATCGGGATCGGTTTTCGCCTTGCGAATTTTCCTGGCGATGGTGTCGGCGTCATCGGTCAGATTGATCCGGCTCATGTCCGAGGGATCCGATTTCGACATCTTTTTCGATCCGTCGCGCAGACTCATCACACGTGTGGCTGCGCCTTCGATGACCGGCTTGGTCAACGGGAAGAAATTCACCCCGTAATCGTGATTGAACTTTGCTGCGATGTCCCGCGTGAGTTCGAGATGCTGTTTCTGATCCTCACCCACCGGGACGTGGGTGGCATGATAAACCAGGATATCCGCCGCCATCAGCACGGGATAGCCGAAAAGCCCGAGCGAAGCGTTCTCGCTGTTCTTGCCGGCCTTGTCCTTGAATTGCGTCATGCGTTTCATCCAGCCCATCCGCGCCACGCAGTTGAAGATCCAGCCAAGCTGGGCATGCTCCGGCACTTGGCTTTGATTGATCAGGATCGAGCGCGTGGGATCGATGCCCGAGGCGATGAAACCCGCTGCCAGTTCACGGGTGTTTCGGCGCAAGATCTCCGGGGATTGCCAGAGGGTGATCGCATGAAGATCGACCATGCAGTAAATGGTTTCGAATGCGTCGCCCTGCATCTCGACGAAGCGTTTGATCGCGCCGAGATAATTGCCAAGGGTCAGGCCGCCCGAGGGCTGGATGCCTGAAAAGACACGGGGTGTGTGGACCACCTCCGTCATTGGGCTCTCCATCTGGATTTACAGGTGCGGCTGCCTTATCGATGGTGCCGCAGAGCGTCAACCGGAAGCCTATATCGCATGATCCATCCGCATCGAGAATCCCTTTTCAATCCATTGCCGCACGTCGGTATCGGATTGTCGGTCGTCATCATCGGGATCGAGGCTCTGTTCTCTCTGGGGCCCCGCGGGATGATTGGCGGGCCGGATGCGGTGGGCTGGCGCCTGGCGGCGATACGCGATTATGGATTTCTCGACCGGGTGTTCGACCTCATGCGCGAACGGTCCGTTTACCCGCCCGATCAACTGCTGCGATTCGTCACCTACCCGTTGATTCACGGGTCTTTCACGCATGCGATCTTCGTCTGCGTTTTCATTCTGGCCATCGGCAACATGGTGGGAGTGGTCTTTCGCGCCTGGGCTGTCCTGGTGATTTTCTTCGTTTCCTCGATCTTCGGCGCCCTGGTGTTCGGTTCGGTCATGCGGTCGGAGGTTCCTTTGATCGGGGGATATCCCGGGGTCTATGGGTTGATCGGCGCCTACACGTTTCTTCTGTGGATGAATCAGGTGGCGACAGGTGGGCCGCAATACCGGGCCTTCTTGCTGATCGGATTACTCTTGGGCATCCAACTGATCTTCGGGGTGCTCTTCGGGCTCGGCAAGGACTGGGTGGCCGATCTGGCCGGTTTCGTGGCAGGCTACGCCCTGTCCTTCGTCGTCAGTCCGGGCGGTTGGTGGCGCCTGCTTGCGAAACTGCGTAAGCGATGATCAACGCCGCAAGGCCACCCTCAATTCGCGAAACCGAACCGCTCCCAGAATCTCGCAGGCGCCGAAATACACCACCATGCCGAGAAGGATCAGAGCGCCCAGGGCGCCATAACGTGCACCGGCCATGTCCAGCGCCGGTTCCAGCAACGACATCCCCCCCCAAAGGGCCGCGCCCATGATCGCGCTGGACAAGCCCATGCGCCAGACACGCGCCTTGAAGCGGGCATCGAACCGGGCGGCGGCCCCCATGTTCCGGGCGCCCCACATCAGGGCGACGACCATGGACCAAGCCGCGCATGTCGCGCCCAAGGCGGCCGCCAGATAGCCGATCGCGGGCGCCAATCCGAATGCGAGGCCGATATTGACGGTCAGTGACACGAGCGCATAGCGAAAGGGACGTCCGGTGTCCTCGCGCGCGAAGAACAGCGGCTGCAACACCTTCTGCAATACGAACGCGGGAAGACCCAGCGCGTAAACGCCCAGCGCCGCCGCCGTCGATGCCGTGTCGGCAGCGCCGAAGGTGCCGCGCTGGAACAGAATCTCGACCAGCGGCGCGGGAATGACGATCAGGGCCACCGCGCATGGCAAGGTCAGGGCCATCGACATCTCGGCGGCCCGGTTCAATGCGTGCCGACTGCCGGTCAAATCGCCTGCCCGCAGCTTGCGGGATAGATCGGGGAGAAGCACGATGCCGAT
>JBCCVK010000306.1:0-3576 GCA_039195495.1 Pseudomonadota bacterium | reverse complement strand
TTGAAGGTGTTGGCGTACATCTCAACGTCTGCATAGAACTTCTGGAAGGTGTCCGGGCTGCCCGGGTCACCGCCAAAGAAGACTGACGCATCAAGATTGCGCAGCTCGGCTTCAATGCCGATCTCTGCCCACCATGCCTTTAGCAAGGCCTGAAAGTCTTGGCGCACAGCGTTGGTCGAGGTCTGGTACAGGATCTTCAGCGGCACGCCGTCCTTTTCGCGCACACCGTCCCCGTCCGTATCGACGATGCCGGCCTCGTCGAGCAGCCTGTTGGCGCCGGCGATGTCCTGAGTCGAGCAATCGAAGGTGTCCGAGTTGTAGATGGCCGGGGCCGGCACCCAGTTGCAGGTGACCCTGCCAGCTTGGCCATAGCCGATCTCGATCAGCAGCGGCCGGTCGATCGCCATGGACATCGCCTTGTAGACGGCCGGTTCTCCCAGAAACGGATGCGGACGCACGACCGAACGCTCGTTCGGGCCCAGGGCCGGGTCGGGGTTGGTGTTGTTGAGCATCAGGCGTTCGACAAACGGACCGAAGCCGGCAACCGGCTTTCCTTTCCCGCCTGCCTGCATCTGGGCGATCACATCGGGCGCCAATTGCAGGTTCCATGCATAGTCGAACTCGCCCGTCTCCAGCACGGCACGGCCGGCCGCGGCGGCATCTCCGCCCCCCTTGAAGGTAACGGTCGCGAAGGCCGGTTTGTCTGGATCGCGATAATTCTCGTTGGCTTCCATCGTGATCACGTCGTTCGGACGAAACTCGATCACCTTGAAGGCACCGGTGCCGATGGGATTGAAATTCGCCTCGGTGCATTCGGGCGCCTTCGCTCCGAGGCAATCGGCGAATTGTGCCGCCTGAAGGATCGGGCTTTCCCCGCCGACGACCGGGGAGTAGGGGAAGGGGGTCGAGTTTTCGAATACCACGACGACGGTCAATTCATCCGGCGTTTCGACGCGCTCGACACCTTCGAACTTCGTCGCCTGAGAGCAGCCGCTTTCGGGATGGGTGCAATATTCGTAGGTGAATTTGACGTCGGCCGATGTAAAGGCCGTGCCATCCGACCAGAGAATACCCGGCCTGATCTTCCAGGTAATCGTGGTCAGGTCTTCGTTGATGCCGCCATTGGCGACGGTTGGAATCTCCTCAACCAGCCAGGGCACCAGATTTCCATTTTGATCATAGCGCGCGAGCGGCTCGATGATCATCGACGCCGATTCCAGATCCTTGGTGCCGCCTGACAGGAACGGGTTCAGGATCGAGGGCGCTTGCCAATAGATGATGCTGAGATTACCGTCCGCGCCGCGCTCCGCCATGGCCATCGGAGCCATTGCAAGAGCTGCCGCAGCGCCCAGCAAGGTGGATTTGAAGGTCATCGTATTCTCCTTTTTGGTGCTCTCGCCCTCAATGAAATCGCACGGATTCACTCCGCATTCTGGGGATGGGTTTCCTTCAGGAGATGACAGGCGGCGAAACGGCCCGGCTCGATCTCCTGGAATTCGGGTTCGATGCGCTCGCAAAGGTCCATGACCTTCGGACAGCGGGTGCAGAAATTACAGCCTTTCGGCGGATTCGAGGGCGAAGGGACATCCCCCTGCAGGATGATGCGGTCGGTCGCGTTTTCCCGTGTCGGATCGGGCTCGGGAACGGCGGATAAAAGCGCCTGCGTATAAGGATGTTTCGGCGTTTCGTAAAGCGCATCGCGCGGCGCCAGTTCGACCACCTTGCCCAGATACATCACCGCCACCCGATCGGCGATGTAACGCACCATCGACAGGTCGTGACTGATGAAGAGATATGTCAGACCCAACATGCGCTGGAGATCCTTGAGCAGATTGACGATCTGCGCCTGGATCGACACGTCAAGGGCCGCGATGGGTTCATCGCAGACGATGAATTTGGGTTCCGAGGCCAGAGCACGGGCGATGCCGATGCGCTGGCGCTGTCCGCCGGAAAATTCGTGCGGGTAGCGGTTGGCGAAATCCCGGTTAAGCCCCACGGCATCCATGAGTTTAAAAATCTTCTCGGCTTTTTCGGCCGATGACATGCGCGAATGTTCGTCCAACGGTTCGCTGATGATCCTCGCCAAGGTCATGCGCGGGTTCAGACTGGCTTGCGGATCCTGAAACACCATCTGCATGGTCGGGCGCATCTTGCGGAGCCGGGCCTGGCTGGTGTCGCCGATCTCGATGCCATCGATGCTGATCCTGCCGGAGGTGATGTCGTACAGGCGTAGAATGGCCCGGCCGCAGGTGGACTTGCCACACCCCGACTCGCCCACCAAGCCGAGCGTTTCACCTTCGAAAATATCGAAACTGACACCATCGACGGCTTTCACCTCACCGGTACGACGGCGAAAAAGCCCGGTGAGAATCGGAAAATACATCTTGAGGTCCCGCACCTCGACCAGTTTCCGGGCAATCGCATCAAACATCGCGCGGTTCTCCGGTCGCGGGGTCTCGCCAGCACGCGACATCATGGTCGGAGCCGACCGGAAGCCGCGGCGGGTTTTCCCGTGTACAACGCTCGAACGCAACGTCGCATCGGTCGCAGAACACGCAGAAGGTCGGCGTGGTCTCGAGAATCGGCGGCTGGCCCTCGATGACCGTCAGGCGGTCGGCTTGCTGACCGCGCACGTGCGGAATCGTTTTCAAAAGCGCTTGGGTATAGGGATGTTTGGGATTCCCGAACAGGTCCCTCACCGGGGCCTGTTCCACCACCTGGCCACCGTACATCACCATCACACGATCGGCGATTTCGGCGATCACGCCCAGATCGTGGGTGATCCAGACGATCGCCATGCCGAGCTTCTGGCGCAATTCCTTCACCAGTTCGAGAATCTGCGCCTGAATGGTCACATCCAACGCGGTCGTTGGTTCATCGGCGATCAGCACCCGCGGGTCACAAGCCAGACCCACGGCAATCATCACCCTTTGACGCATGCCCCCCGAGAACTGGTGGGGATAGCTGTCAAGGCGCCGGCGCGCATCCGGGATGCCGACAAGCTGCAACAGTTCGATCGCGCGTTCGCGGGCCCGGGTCCTGGTCATGCCCATATGCTTGCGCAGTGGTTCGATCAGTTGATAGCCGACCGTGAACACCGGATTCAGCGACGTCATCGGATCCTGAAACACGAAACCGATTTCCGCGCCGCGGATTTCGCGCAGCCTGGTCTTATCCGCTTTCAAAAGATCCGTGCCATCGAACAGCACCTCGCCGTGGCGAATTTCCGCCGATGACGACGGCAAAAGACCCAGCAACGACATCATGGTTACGGATTTGCCCGACCCGCTTTCCCCAACGACACCCAAAATCTCCCCTGGTTTCAGGCCGAAGCTGACCGAGTTCACGGCATGGACTTCGCCATCGCGGGTTTTGAACACGGTTTTCAAGTCTTTGACATCAAGCACAGGCAGAGCCCCGTCGGGCATCGCAATCTCCCCAGGCGGTTGTTTTTATCGTACGCATCGGTCGGTGCAACGCGATATCTGCTGCGACGTTATCATGAAAAATCAGACCGGCAATGGGGCGAATATGACCTTTGATCCGTTTTCGCGGCGGTCAGGCTTGACGGCACGG
>JBCCVK010000305.1:0-3616 GCA_039195495.1 Pseudomonadota bacterium | reverse complement strand
ATCGCCAATATGGACTGGTGGAACAGTGTCGACCCCGCGGACCAGGCCATGATCGAAGCCGGTTTGATGGAGCTTGAGGGCAGGATGTTCGCGCTGGCTGCAACCGAAACCGCGGATGGCCTGTCGTGCAACACGGGCGGCGTGTGCCCTTACGGAGAGCCCGCCGGCATGACGCTGGTTCCGGTCTCGGCCGCCGACATCGCCTTGCGCGAGGAAGCCGCGAACGTGGCCGTTCTGCCGGCCTACAAGGAACGCTGCGGCGATGCCTGCGCTGTCGCGTGGAACGCGACGATCGGCAAGGCCATGGGGTTCGCGATCAAGTAGCTCGGCGTCGATCCAGGATGGGCGGGTCTGCCCGCTCATTCACATCGGTGATCAGCATGGCGCCGGGGCGATGCGAGATAAAGAGCGGCAAACGCGCCGCGATGGCCACGTTCTGAGGGGTTACGCCGCAGGCCCAAAAGACAGGGACCTCCTCATCCCGAATATCGACGGCGTCACCCCAATCCGGTTTCTCCACATCCTTTATCCCGATGGCGCTCGGAGTTCCGGTATTGACGGGACCGCCATGCGCCAACGGAAATCGAGCGCTGATCTCCGCCACCTCGCTCAGATCGCGTTTGCGCACCGGGCGCATGGACACGACCATCGTCCCCGCAAAGGGTCCGGCCGCGATCAAAGGCAGGTTGGTGCGAAACATCGGCACGGTCTTGTTTTCATCGACATGGCGCATGGCGATGCCGGCGTTCATCAGCGCGTGTTCAAAGGTGAAGGAACATCCCAAAGCGAAAGCGACGAAATCGTCCCGCCAAAGAGCGGCAACATTGTCGCATTGCCGGGCGAGTTCACCGTTTTCGTAGACATTGTATCCCGGCGCATCGGTATCGGCGCGAAGATCGTGACCCAGCGTATGGAATCGCCGCACGCCCGCGTCGGTCACGCCCACGAGTGGACAGGGTTTGGGGTTGCGCTGACAAAAACGAAGGAAATCGCGCGCATAACGTTCCGGCAAAATAACCAGATTGACCTGCAAAAATCCCGCAGCCAGCCCGGCTGTGTGCCCCTGATATCTTCCCGTGCGGATCGTGTCGCGCAGCGTCGCGACGTCGACCATGCGCAACGCTTCATGGGAGATCGGCGTATTCATCATTCCCTTTCCGGCAAGGTTCCGTGGCGCGTCTGCAAGAACGCGGTTGCCGCCTTGGCGGACAATCTGCCCAATGCAACCCGTGATGAGGCTTGGCCCGTCGTCATGGAGATGACATAGCACCCGGCCGTGATCGCGCCAATTTCCATTCCCGCCCGCGGCATCGGCTCATGGCGATCTGTTCGGCGCGGTTCCGGGAAAAGCGCCGCCTTGCGTCCCGCCCCGGTTCCGGCATGGCGCGATCCCCCATCGACAGGAGAATTGAATCCGCGACTTAGGCCACGATCAGGCCGGAGCTTTTCGAAGAAATACGCCCGACTTGCGCATTCGTCGGGATGAGGCGAAGATCCGGTCAGGCCTGCATCAGGATAAATTCTTCGCGACTATGCACAACGTCACGGAATTTTCTTGCGAGGAGAATGCGATGTCCCGACTGAAAGCTTTTAATTTCCAGGCATGGATCGACGAGCACCGCCACCTGCTGAAACCGCCGGTCGGCAATCGGCAGATCTGGGAAGATGCGGATCTGATGGTCACCGTGGTGGGAGGGCCGAACAAACGCACCGATTACCATGACGATCCGGTGGAAGAGTTCTTCTATCAACTCGAAGGCGACATGGTGCTGAAGATCTACGACGAAGAGGATTTCTATGACGTTCCGATCCGTGAAGGCGAGATTTTCCTGCTGCCGCCGCATGTGCGCCACTCGCCACAGCGCCCGCAGGCAGGCTCGATCGGCTTGGTCGTTGAACCCAAGCGCCAGCCCGGCGCGTTTGACGCGATCGAGTGGTATTGCTTTGAATGCGGCACGCTCGTGCACCGTGCCGAACTGCAACTGGAATCCATCGTCGACGATCTGCCTCCGGTCTACCAGAAATTCTATGCCTCCGAAGCAGACCGTACATGCCCGAAATGCCAGACGATACATCCAGGCAAAGAGCCGCCCGAAGGTTGGGTCAAAATCTGAGACATCAAACACGAAAGGGGATCAAAATGAAACATGCACTGAAACTGGTTGCCGGTGCGGCATTGGCGATGAGTTCCGCATTTGCCGCACAGGCAGAGGAATTCCGACTGGGGTTGATCACGCCGCCGCCCCATATCTGGACCAAGGCCGCCGAAGCCTTTGGTGCCGAACTGGCCGAGGCCAGCGGCGGAGTCCACAGTGTATCGGTCTTTCCGGCGCGCCAGTTGGGCAACGAGGCCGAGATATTGCAGCAGCTTCAGACCGGCGCATTGGATATGGCCTTCATGACCGTGGCCGAAGTGTCGAACCGAGTACCCGAGTTCGGCGCATTCTATGCCCCCTACCTGGCCGATGACATTGGTCATGCCGGGCGCATCCTGCGCTCCGACGTCGCCAAATCGCTTCTGGAGCCGCTGCCGGGGCAGGTCGGCGTAGTCGGCATAGGTTACGGCATGGCCGGGCTCCGTCAGATCGTCAGCCGCCGAGAGGTTTCTTCGGCGGCGGATCTCGCGGGGCTGAAATTGCGTATCACGCCTTTCACACCCATTCTGGATTTCTACAACGCCATTGGCGCCGCCCCGACGCCGATGCCGCTGCCGGCGGTATATGATGCGTTGGCCAATGGTCAGGTCGATGCCATCGACATGGATGCGGAGCTGATATGGGTTCTGAAATATTACGATCATGCCGACACGGTCGTGCAGTCCGATCACATGATGTTCCCAATGGTGGGGCTGGTGTCGGCCAGGGTCTGGGCCGGTCTGCCGGCGGAAGATCGCGCCATGATCAGGGATCTCATGGCCAGGCACGTGGACAGCACCATCGACAGCTATGTCGCCAAAGAGGCCGGCTGGCTTAAACGGATCGCTGGCACGGGCAGAACCTATACCAAAGTCGATGCCTCGTTCTTTGGCGATGCCATAGAACAATGGAATGCCATCTGGTCGGAGAAAGCGCCGTCTCTTGACGCTCTCCGCGCCGTCGCGGCGGAAACCCGGTAAAGACCGAGTTCATAAGACAAAAGGCGCGGGTCCCGACGGCGCCTTTTTTCGTGGGAGATCGGTGATGTTGTATCGGCTGTCCGCGGCCTGGGCGCGGGTCGAATTATGGTGTGCCGCCTTTCTGGCGCTCTGTGTCACATTGTTGATTTTGCTCAATGTGGTGACGCGCACCGCCGGAAAGGCCTTGTTCTGGGTGGATGAACTGACGATCTACGCGATGGTGTGGATGACATTCCTGGGCGCTTCCGCCGCATTGCATCATCGCAATTCGGTGTCGATCACGATCCTCCCGGAAGCGGTGCCGGTTCACATCAAACCGTTGATCCTCAAAGCCGTGGATGTCGTCGTATTCGTCTTCGCGCTTGCCATGCTCTGGTTCTGCTGGCGCTGGTTCCTGCCGGTCGAAATCATGCGGGTCGGGTTCGATGCAGCGGCGTTTCAAGGCAAGACCTTCAATTTCATTTATGCAGAACCGACCTCGACGCTGGGCCTGCCCAAATT
>JBCCVK010000304.1:0-3634 GCA_039195495.1 Pseudomonadota bacterium | reverse complement strand
CCGATGAGCGTGCGCATGACCTCGGCGGGCGCACAGGGCTGGTTCGCCGACAAACGTGGCTATCGCTACATCGACACGCATCCCGACGGGCAACCGTGGCCGGCCATTCCGCACGCTTTGACGGCCGTTTGGGCGCGGCTGTCCGGGGTGGCCTGTCCGCCGGATTGCTGTCTGATCAATTTCTATGGCGCGGGTGCGCGCATGGGAATGCACCGGGACGAGGACGAGGACGATCTGCGCTGGCCGGTCGTGTCGGTGTCCCTTGGTGACGAGGCCCTGTTCCGGATCGGCAATCGGACTCGCGGCGGTTCCACCGAATCGGTCTGGCTGCATTCGGGGGATGTCGTGGTCATGGCGGAGGAGGCGCGTCTGAGTTATCATGGTGTCGACCGGATCAGGTTCGGATCTTCTTCGCTGCTGCGCGGCGGCGGCCGGATCAACGTGACGTTGCGTGTGGCGCGCTCGGTCAGGCTTTCGTAAACCGGTCTTGCAACGGCCTTGGACCCGATCCCCCTTCTTCAAAGGGAAGGAACCGTCCCCCCGACCGGATTCGACCGCCGAGGCATGGGCGATCCCGCAAGTGTCTTGCCGTAATGGCGGGTGCCGCGACAAGCGGGGAGAGATGCATACACCTTGATGGCGCGAAAGACCGGGCCCCGGGCGCGGTGAACGCGTCCGAGCGGGGAAATGTCGTTTTGAAACGATTGCAATGCCCGGAACCCCGATACAGGTCATGCGGAACAAGGCGGAGGAGGGCGATCATGGATCTGGACCGGCGCGGAGGCATCTGGAAATCGGGTGAGGGCAAGGGGCGGCGAACGCCGAAAGGCCGCCAGCTCGAAGAGCTTGCCTGGGACGAGGTGCGGACGCTTCTGGGGAATCGCCCGCGCCGAAGGGATTTGCTGATCGAACACCTGCATCTGATCCAGGACCACTACGGGCATTTGAGTGCCCGGCATCTGCGCGCCCTGGCCGAAGAGATGCGACTGAGCATGGCCGAAGTCTATGAAGTCGCCACCTTTTACGCCCATTTCGACGTGGTGCGGGAAGGAGAAGCACCGCCGCCGGAACTGACGATCAGGGTTTGTGATTCGCTGAGTTGCGAACTGGCGGGCGCCCAGCGGCTCAAGCACGCGCTGGAGGAGGCGCTGAACCCGGAACAGGTGCGTGTAATGCGGGCGCCCTGCATGGGCCGGTGCGACACCGCCCCCGTGTTGGAGCTGGGTCAGAATCACATCGACGACGCCACCGTCGAGAAGGTGAAAGCCGCGATCGCCGCGGGCGATATCCATGCGCATCTGCCCGTCTATCAGGATCTGCAAGCCTATCGCGCCGAAGGCGGCTATGTCGTGTTGGAACAGTTGCGCGAGAGGGGCGATTGGAAAGAGATCCAGCAAAAGCTTCTGGACAGCGGCCTGCGGGGACTGGGGGGGGCCGGATTCCCGTCCGGCAGGAAATGGGGCCTTGTGCGCGCCAATGCGGGCCCCCGCTATCTGGCGGTGAACGGGGACGAAGGCGAGCCGGGGACCTTCAAGGACCGCTATTATCTCGAGCGCACACCGCATGTGATGCTCGAAGGCATGTTGATCGCCGCCTGGGCGGTGGAGGCGAAGACCTGCTTTATCTACATGCGCGACGAATATCCTGCCGTGCTGCGACTTCTGGCGGACGAGATCGCGGCATTGGAAGAGGCAGGACTCGCAGCGCCCGGATACATCGACCTGCGCCGCGGGGCCGGCGCCTATATATGCGGCGAGGAAAGCGCGATGATCGAATCGATCGAGGGCAAACGCGGCCTGCCGCGCCACCGTCCGCCCTTTGTCGCGCAGGCCGGCATCCTTGGCCGTCCGACACTGGTGCACAATGTCGAGACGCTCCATTGGGTCGCACGGATCTGCCGCGAGGGGCCCGAGCTTCTGAACGGGATCGAGAGGAACGGGCGCAAAGGTCTGCGCAGCTATTCCGTATCGGGGCGCGTGGCCAGACCGGGCGTGTATCTGCTGCCGGCGGGTTCTACGATCATCGACATCATCGAAGCCGCAGGCGGCATGGCCGAGGGATACGCGTTCAAAGCCTATCAGCCGGGCGGCCCATCCTCGGGTCTGCTTCCGGCATCGGTGGACGACGTGCCCTTGGATTTCGACATGTTGCACCCCCTGAATTCCTTCATCGGTTCGGCGGCCGTGGTCGTGTTGGGCGATTGCGATTCGACCCGCGACGCGGCGCTGAACATGCTGCGCTTCTTCGAAGATGAAAGCTGCGGCCAATGCACGCCCTGCCGCGTGGGGTGCGAGAAGGCCGTCAAGCTGATGCAGGCTGAGCGCTGGGACGCACCGCTTCTCGAAGAACTTTGCAAAACAATGGCGGATGCCTCCATCTGCGGGCTTGGGCAGGCGGCGCCGAATCCCATCAGATCGGTCATTGAGCACTTTCCCGACGAGATCTGAGGCGCGGCGGCCCGCCTGCCCCGGGATGCCGTCGCCTGGCCTCTGGCCCGCGGGATATCCTCACGGCAAGAAAACGACCGCCCCGGGGCGGCGTGAGGGCTGGATCGCGGCAAGCGGCTGCGCGCGGCTCCCGGCACGCTGGACAGGTTCGTGCGTCGCATATATGTCACGACCACCATGGCCAGCACCAAATCAGATCCGAACTACAAGATCATATCGCAATACCGCCGTGCGCGATACGACTATGCCATAGAGGACGACCTCGAATGCGGGATCGTACTGACCGGTTCCGAGGTCAAGTCGATGCGCCAGGGCGGCACCAACCTCGCCGAAAGCTATGCCGAGGTCAGGGACGGTGAACTCTGGCTGGTAAACAGCTATGTCGCACCTTATGACCAAGCGAAACTCTTTGGACATCATGACAAGAGACCGCGCAAACTGCTGGTTTCCAAAAAGGAGCTCGGCAGGCTCTGGGCCGCCACGCAGCGGCGGGGGATGACGCTGGTTCCGATCGTTCTTTATTTCAATCATAAAGGTATCGCCAAACTGAAACTCGGTATCGCCAAGGGGAAAAAGAACGTGGACAAACGGGCCACCGAAGCCAAGCGCGACTGGCATCGTCAAAAGGCGCGGCTTCTTCGCCAGAATGGATGAGGCTGTCCGCGTTCCCGTCTCGACCCGACCCGGTCTCGGAGATCGTCGGCGCATGAAACATCCTGATCGGTTCGGCGACGACGGTGGTGGTCCCCTTGCGTTCGACCGGTTCTGTGGCTAGGTCAGCGTAATCCGATCCGGAGCCCATCCATGCCAAAAGACGACCTGAAGACGCTCGTATCCACGCAATGGCTGGCGGATCATCTCGCGGATTCCGACCTGCGGGTTCTCGATGGCTCCTTCTATCTTCCGGACATGAGGCGTGACGCGCGGGCCGATTACATCGCCGGTCACATCCCCGGCGCGCGCTTTTTCGACATCGACGACGTCGCCGATCATCGATCGGAGTTGCCGCACACCGCCCCCTCGGCCGAAAAATTCGCCGGTTGCATGCGCGAGATGGGCGTGGGCGACGGTCACCGGGTGGTCGTCTATGACGGCGCGGGCCTGTTCTCGTCCGCGCGCATCTGGTGGACCTTCCGTCTGATGGGCAAAACCAACGTCGCGGTGCTGGATGGCGGCCTTCCCAAATG
>JBCCVK010000303.1:0-3636 GCA_039195495.1 Pseudomonadota bacterium | reverse complement strand
GGGCGATGGTATCCGGCCGGAGCAGGATCATCGGCCTGGTCGTGGCCTATCCGGAAAACCACTTCTACCCCGAGGCTTTGGAGAGACTGTCAAACGCCCTGAAGAAAGAAGGCCCCCGAAAGATCGCCATCGACGGCCCACTCATCATTCGCGGCGCGGCCCGCATCCCCGAAGCGTGAAAAAAATGAAGGGATTCGCATCCAAGTTTACCGATTTTCCCGATTACATCATCGGGATCACCAAAGAGATCTGGGAAGACCGTGGTCTTGCAACATTGCATGACTACTACGCGCCCGAGATCGTGGTGCGGATGCCCGGCTCGGTCTTGATCGGCAATCGGAACGTAATCGCCGCCGCCCTGGCCACGCTGGCCGAATTCCCCGACCGCACGCTTCTGGGCGAGGATGTGATCTGGTCGGGCCTGCCCGAAGACGGTATGCTGAGCTCCCACCGTATCCTGTCGATGGCCACTCATCTGGGCGACGGCGCGTTCGGCAAGGCGACCGGCAGAAAGCTGATCTATCGGATCCTGGCCGACTGCCATGCGCGGAACAATACCATCGACGACGAATGGCTGATCCGCGACACCGGCGCGGTGGTGCGACAGATAGGCTGGGACCCCAAGGATTACGCCCGCGATCTGATTGGCCGAGAAGGCGGACCGGAAGTCTGTGTCAAACCACTGACCCCCGCAACCGACCGCGAAGGTCCCTATGCGGGGCGGGGCAATGACAACGAATGGGGCCAGCGCCATGCCGCACTGCTCACCCGGATCATGAACGCCGACATGGGCGCAATAGAGGCGGAGTACGACCGCGCGGCGCAGTCCGCATATCCCGGCGGCTGTACGGGCTACGGTTGGGCGCCGGTCGATCGTTTCTGGATAGGCTTGCGCGCCGCGTTCCCCAGCGCACGGTTCAAGCTTCACCACCAGATCGGGCGCGACGATCCCAACATGCCGCCGCGCTCTGCCATCCGCTGGAGCCTTCGCGGCAAGCACGATGGTTGGGGTGCCTTCGGCGCCCCCACCGGCGCCGAGATCTATGTGCTGGGTATTTCGCATGCCGAATGGGGCGAGCTGATCGGCGGCCGGATCAAGCTGCGCCACGAATGGACGCTCTTCGACGAAACCGCGATCTGGAAGCAGATCCTGCTGGCGACAGGAGATCTGTAGATGCGGCTCCGGACATCATATCCGCACGCCAGTCAGGCGGCGCGGGGCGTTCACGCGCCCCGTGCCTCGCTCCGCGCCCGGCGTCCGAACAACCGTCCTCCTTAAGAGAGTCGCCGATCCCGACCACCCCGCGGCAAGAGGAAAACCGACATGCGCGCCATCCAAGATCGCATCGTCCGCTACGGCGATCTGAAACCCTGCAAGACCGCCTTCATCGATGCCCACACACCGGGCAGCGATCAGAAAGAGAACTTCACCATCATCGGCGGCGGCGTCAGCGAAAACCCCGATCAGCACGTGCATCTGACCGACGAGATCGGCTTCAACATCGGCGCGGCGGGTCAGCCGCCCAAATGCCGCAACTCGCTGCATTCCCACGCCACCGCCGAGGTCTTCTTCGTCCTCAAGGGCCGTTGGCGGTTTTTCTGGGGCCGCCGGGGCACGGCGGGGGAACTCGTCGCCGAAGAAGGGGATATCTTCAACATCCCCACCGGCATCTTCCGCGGGTTTGAAAACATCGGCACCGACTACGGGATGATCATGGCCATCCTGGGCGGGAATGACGCGGGCGGCGGCGTCACCTGGGCCCCGCAGGTGCTCGAGGACGCCAGGGAGCACGGATTGGTGCTGGGCGAGAATGGCGTGCTCTACGATACCAGGAAAGGCGATCGCCTGCCTGACGACGTGGCCCCAATGCCATCGCTGACCGGGGAACAGTTGAAAGACTACCCCGAAGTGCCGGTCGACGGCGTCATCCGCGATCACGTCGCCCGATACTGGAACCTGATGGCGCTGGCGGCGAACAAACCGGCCAAGGTCATCGGAGAACGTGCGCTGCTGCGCGACAAGCCCGGCTTCGAGGTGGATTTCCTGACCCGCGGCTCGATCCCGGCAGAGGCACGGCGCCACGAAAAGCACACGGTTCTGATGCCAGTACGCGGCCATTGGAAATTACGCTGGGAGAACGGGGAAACCGTTCTGAACCCTGGCGACACGGCGTTGATCGACCCCGGCGAGGCGCATGGTCTGGAGCCTTCGATGACCGGCGAGGCCAGCCTCTATCGCATCACGGCGACCGACGATCCGGCCGGTGCAACCTGGACCGGCGATCGACCACCGAAGGAGATGGGATGACCCGTATCAAGACGACCCATGCGGGCTCTTTGCCCCGCGCGCAGAATGTGGTGGATTTCATCTTCGCGCGTGAACGGAACACGCCCTATGATCCCGTCGCCTTCGATGCCTGCATGACCGCCGCGGTCCTGGAAACCGTGCGCAAACAGAAGGAAGCCGGCATACGGATCGTCAGCGACGGCGAGACTTCGAAGATCAGCTATGCCACCTATGTCAAGGATCGCTACACCGGTTTCGATGGCGACAGTCCGCGCAATGCCCCGGCGGATCTGAAGCGGTTTCCGGGTTTTCTGAAACGTCTGGCGGACGATGGCGGCACGCCGCAATACGCACGACCCATGTGTGTGGGCGAAGTGAAATCGAAAGACGGGGGCGAGCTGGAAAAGGACATCGCGAATCTCAAGGCCGCGATGGCCGCCCACGGCGTGGAACGCGGCTTCATGAACGCCGCCTCGCCCGGTGTGATTGCACTGTTCCTGCGGAACGATTTCTACAAAACGCGCGAGACCTATCTGGCCGCGCTGGCCGATGCGATGAAAGCGGAATACGAGACCATCGTCGCCTCGGGCCTCGATCTGCAGCTCGATTGCCCGGATCTGGCGTTGTCACGCCATATGCTCTTCGACGATTTGGACGACGACGCGTTCCTGAAGATCGCGGCATCCCATGTCGAGGCCCTGAACCACGCGCTGGCGGACGTGCCCGCCGAGAACGTGCGGGTGCATATCTGCTGGGGCAACTATGAGGGCCCGCATATCTGCGACATTCCCATGGCCAAGATGTTCGACACGCTGATGAGCACCAAGTCACGTTACGTGCTCTTCGAAACCTCGAACCCGCGCCACGGTCACGAATGGACCGTGTTCCGCGACCGCAAGGCGGATATTTCCGACGACAAGGTGCTGGTGCCCGGCGTGGTCGATACGACGACCAACTTCGTGGAACATCCCGAATTGGTGGCCGAACGGATTGCGCGGTTTGTCGAGATTGCAGGGGCCGAGCGTGTGATCGCGGGCAGCGATTGTGGCTTTGGCACCTTTGCGGGCTTTGGTGCGGTGGATCCCGATATTGCTTATGCCAAGCTCTCGGCGCTGGCCGAAGGGGCCGCCCTGGTCGCATGACGGCCCTTGTTCTGATCCCGGGACTGCTCTGTGACGCGCGGTTGTTTCAGCCGCAAATCGCGGCCTTCTCGGGCCATCATGATATCTTTCTGCCGCGTATCACGGAGGCGGACAATGTCGAGGATCTCGCTCAGAACATCCTCGATGCCGTGCCGCACCGGTTTGCTCTGGCCGGTCTTTCGATGGGGGGGATCGTGGCGATGGAAG
>JBCCVK010000302.1:0-3650 GCA_039195495.1 Pseudomonadota bacterium | reverse complement strand
GCTTCGCCGCCCCAATACCACCATTGCCGGTAATAGTGCGACTGATCACAGCAGACCCGGAACAATGTCTGCAGATCCTCCGGCAATTCCTCCCAGCGTCGCATATTGGCAAAGAACGAGCCGGCCCAGGCACCCGAGATATTGTTGGTCAGAAAATAGTTGGTCACATCGGCCCAGCCGACCGTGTAGTCTTCGGTTATACCGGACCAGGCGATGCCGTCCAGTTCACCGGTCTGCACGGCGACCTCGATATCCTCCCAAGGCAGGGTCACCGGCACCACACCGAATTGCGACAGGAACCGCCCCGCGGTGGGGAAGGTGAAGACGCGCTTGCCGCGAAGGTCGGCAAGGCTGCGGATGGGCTCTTTCGTCGCGAAGTGGCACGGATCCCATGCGCCGGCCGAGACATGCTTTACGCCGACTTTGGAATATTCGGCATCCCAGATTTCATTCAGTCCGTACTGATTGAAAAGAACCGGCACATCGAGGCTGTAGCGCGATGCGAAGGGGAAATAGCCGCCGAACACCGCGACGTCCGTGGGCGAAGCCATCGAATCGTCGTCCGACTGTACCGCATCGATCGTGCCGCGCTGCATGGCACGGAAAAGCTCGCCCGTGGGCACCAGCTGATCGGCGAAGAACAGCTCGATCTGCATCCGGTCACCCGCGATTTTGTTGAACATGTCGATAGCGGGTTTGACCACATGCTCGGCCAGCGCCGGACCGGCATAGGTCTGCATACGCCATCTGATGGCGGATTGGGCGATCGCCGGGGCCGCCAGAGGGGCCGCCGCAGCGCCAATACCGGCGGTCTTAAGAAACTTGCGTCTTGTCGTCATTTCCTCTCTCCTTGATTTTATCGATCCGGCCAATTCAGCGAGGCTCTTCTGGTTAAGACACGATGCCGCGCGAAGCCGCGGTCAGGCCAGTCTTGCATAGCGGCGCTATCCGCCATCATCGGCGCGTGACGGAAGCCCGTAAATCACATCACGTCCCCTGCCCTTTCCCGGTCGCGTCGCACGGGTCGTGTTCGACAGCATGCCCTCCCTTCTATTTTCCATAAACATATTCCGGCAGCCAGAGCGCGATCTGTGGAAAGATCATCACCAGGGACAAAGCCGCCACCATGACCAAGGCGAAGGGAATGATCGATGCATAAATGTCGCGGAGCGCGATTTCAGGCGGCGCCATCGCGCGCATCAGAAACAGATTATAACCGAAAGGCGGGGTCATATAGGCGATCTGCGTGGTGATCGTGTAAAGAACCCCATACCAGATCAGATCAAATCCGAGGGCACCCACGAGCGGCACGTAGAGGGGTGCGACGATGACCAGCATCGCCGTGTCATCGAGGAACGTCCCCATGACGATGAAGCTGAGCTGCATCAGAATCAGGATCATCCAGGGCGACAGGCCAAGCTGGGTGGTGAAGAGATCTTCGATGGCTCTGACAGCCCCCAGACCGTCGAAGACGGCGCCAAAGCCGAGAGCCGCCAGGATGATCCACATGAACATGCACGAAATCGCCAATGTCTGACGGACGGACGTCTCGAAGACCTCGCGGGTCATGCGCCCTTTCAGGAGCGCGGCCAGCAAGGCGGTCATGGCGCCGATGGCGGAGCTTTCCACAAGCGAGGTCCAGCCATTGACGAACGGTATCATCATCGCCGCGAAGATGATCAGCGGCAGAAGGCCCGACCGCAGCAGACGCAGTTTCTCGGCCATGGTCATGTTGCGGTTTTCGGAGGAAAGGCTTGGCCCGAGATGAGGTTGCAAACGGCAGCGGACATAGATGTAGACGATGAACATGGCCGCCATCATGAGACCCGGCAATATGCCCGCCAGCCACAGTTGACCCACAGGCTGTCTTGAGATCATGGCGTAAAGGACCAGCACGACCGATGGCGGCACCAAAATCCCCAGACTGGAACCCGCCTGAACGACGCCCGTCACCATGATCTTGTCGTAGCCGCGCCGCAACAGTTCCGGCAGGGCGATGGTGGCCCCGATGGCCATGCCAGCCACCGAAAGCCCGTTCATCGCCGAGACCAGAACCATCAAGCCGATGGTGCCGATGGCGAGACCGCCCTTCACCGGCCCCATCCAGACATGGAACATCCTGTACAAATCGTCGGCCATTCGCGATTCCGAAAGCACATAGCCCATGAAGATGAACATCGGCAGCGTCAGAAGCGGATACCACTTCATCAGTTTCATCGCCGCCGAGAACGGCACGTCCGCGCCGCCGGTTCCCCAAAGCAGAAGTCCCGCCGCCGCGCCGACGAAGCCAATGGCCGCAAATACACGCTGGCCGGTGAACAGCATCAGCATCATCGAGCTGAACATCAAGATGGCGATCATTTCATAGGACATCAGAGGTCCACCCCGCGCAAGCGGGCGATATCCCGGAAGAGTTCCGCCAGGCTTTGCAGGAGCATCAGGAAAATCCCGACGCACAGCATCGCCTTCACCGGCCAGAGATAGGGACGCCAAGCCGTCGAACTGCGCTCGAGAAAGCCCAAATGCGCACGCGCCGCCGCCGGTCCTTCGGTGATCAAGGCAACGCTCAGATCCTTGAAAAAGGCCACCGGCTCTACGCCGAAATACCCAAGTGAATAGGCCGTCGACCCGATGGCGCCATAAAGCAGAACAACCAGATAAAACATCAAAAACAGCACGGTGAAGGCATCGACCCACGCCTTGGTCTTCATCGACCAGCCGCCATAGAACAGATCCATCCTCACATTCGAGCCGAGTTGAATGGAATAAGCCCCGCCCATCACGAAATAGGCCATCATCAGAAACTGCGCCGTCTCCAGCGTCCAGAGAGACGGTGTGAAAAGGGTTTTCGAAACGGACGACCAAAGCAGCACGCCGAAAAGCGCGAAAATCAGATACATCGCCCCCCGTCCGATCCATCGGTTGAGGGTATCGACAGCACGGACATAGCGCCGGATCGCGTCAGTCATGGGCCGCTCTCACACCCTTAAGGGCCGGCAGCGCCGGCACAATCAGCTTCAGAAGCTCATCGCGCATCCCGGACACGCCGCGCGGGGTGGTCAGAAGATCGTTGCGCACTTCGATCATTACGTTCGGCAATCGATTCTTGACACCATGCAGCTTCAGGGTATGGGTCACGCCATCCTTCGCGCCATAGGGATCGTTCCGGGCGATCGCTCGATGGGGTAATCGCGCCGCCTCCCTCATCATCGCATCCGCCATACGGCCGTCACTGTCATGCAAGATGCCGATTTCCACCTTCCTGGGTTTTCCGAAGTAAACGGGGGTGAAACTGTGAATCGTCACCAGAACCGTAAGATCGCCGCGCGCCTTCCGCTGCGCAAGCACGCCCGACACAGCGGCATGGAACGGATGGTAAACCGTCTCGATACGGTTGTTTTTCTGCATGGCCGTCAGGTTGCGGTTTCCCGGTATTTCAAAGAGCTCCGAGCGTTCAGGCATCGCGTCGGGGGCTTCGGGCGGCCGGTTGCAGTCGTAAACCAATCTGGACACGAGACCGGCGACGAGAGGGGCATCAAGGGTTTTGGAGAGTTCGATCGCCAAATCCTCCGCTCCCGGATCCCAGGCGGCGTGACTGATCGCGGCATCGGGCGCAAGCCCAAGCCCCTCATAGCGCGCGGGAACATGCG
>JBCCVK010000301.1:0-3667 GCA_039195495.1 Pseudomonadota bacterium | reverse complement strand
ATACCGGTCAAGGCGTATCGTCGGTGATCGTCGCCATTGATAGCATCGCCGGGAAAGAGGACCACATCCGATCTCCGGTGCCGCGATGCGTGCCATGCAGGGCGCGTATCTTGCCGGAATGGAACCGCTCGGACAAGTCATGGGCGTTCCAGAGATTTAAGTCACCGACCTATGGTCCCTCGATACTGACGATGCGGAGGAAGTGTCCGGCTAGAGCGGAAACAGACCGCTTTCCTTGGCGGGATCGTGATGCAGTAAATCCGTTCAAGTCCCTCCCGCGCATTTCGATAAAGCATCATGTCGGGTGGCGGCAGCTTGCCGGTCGGATAGCAGAGACGGGTTTGACTGCGCGCCGCTTCTCGGCGTCGGCTGGGGCGATATGATGAGGTTCGTGTGGTTTCATGGAAAGATCTTGCCGCTCTTGGACGCGGAAAACCCTAGCCACCCACCGATGCGGAAAATATCTTCTAGGGCGCTGGCCGCAAGCATCCGAAGAATATTTCAGCGGGAAGCTTCATGAAAAAATGATGTGATCGTGGCTCTTTACAGGATCGTCGTCGATAAAGACCCCATGAAATCGGCCCGGGCACCGCGCGTGGCAACGCCAAACGCGTCTAAAAATGGTGGTGGGCGCCTTAAGCACGTTCATCCCGTTCTCTACCTTGCGGCTGTGATCAAAGCCTGCGCTCGATCAGCATTTTCTTGATTTCGGCGATGGCTTTGGCGGGGTTCAGTCCCTTCGGGCAGGTATTGGTGCAATTCATGATCGTATGGCAGCGATAGAGTTTGAAAGGATCTTCAAGATCATCCAGACGTTTGCCCGTCGCTTCGTCGCGGCTGTCGATGATCCAGCGATAAGCGTGCAGAAGGGTTGCCGGGCCAAGATACCGGTCGCCATTCCACCAATAGCTCGGACAACTGGTGGAGCAGGAAGCGCACATAACGCATTCATAGAGACCGTCCAGCTTTTTACGATCCGTGATCGACTGTTTCCACTCTTTTTGCGGGCGGTTCGTTCTGGTCTCCAGCCAGGGCATGATCGAGGCGTGTTGCGCGTAAAAATGCGTCAGATCCGGGATCAGATCCTTGACGACCGGCATGTGCGGCAATGGGTAGATCTTCACGTCACCCTTGATCTCATCCATGCCGTAGATGCAGGCCAAAGTATTGGTCCCATCGATGTTCATCGCGCACGAGCCGCAAATCCCCTCACGGCACGAGCGCCGAAAGGTCAGCGTCGGATCGATTTCGTTCTTTATCTTGATCAACGCATCCAGCACCATCGGGCCGCACGAATCCATGTCGACGAAATACGTGTCGATTTGCGGGTTGCGTCCGTCGTCTGGATTCCAGCGATAAATTCTAAACTTGCGCAGATTTGCCGCGCCTTCGGGGCTTGGCCATGTCGTGCCGTCCTGGATCTGGGAGTTCTTGGGAAGGGTTAGTTGAACCATCAGATATCCGCCCTCTCTTGGTGCGCCTCACGCAGGTAACGGCGCACTTCGGATCCGATATATTCCATTCTCGCAAAGGGTAAAAGCCGAAGGTTGCATAAAATGTCACGTCCAAGCCATGCCGGCGGGACGATCCCGACCCCGGCGGTGATGGCTGGTGAGCCGATCATCCTATCCAGCCCGCGTTTGGAGGAGCGGCAAATGGACGGGGCAGGGGGCCCGACGGGATATGTGTCGTGCGGGGTTGGGAGATATTCCGATCATTGAGCCATCGCCCTTGCCGTCGGGCATATGCCACGCCTCATGCATTTTCATGGCCCGCCACCGATTGCCCGTCGATGCGCAACCATGGAGGCCGATGTCCTCTCCTCCGGGAAAACCACGGGGGATCCAAGCGGGCAATCGATGCCGCGACCGGACGTTCGGTCAGTAAACCCTTGCTTTTGGTGCGATCCGTTTCAGGTCGATGCCACCGTCATTATGGCCCAAGAGTGGTTTCAAATGAACGGGACGATAATCCAGCCCGACTTCGCCATCGACATAGGCCAGCGTATGCTTGCGCCAATTCTCGTCATCGCGGTCGGGATGATCTTCGTGCGCATGGGCGCCACGACTTTCCTTGCGCGCCTCGGCACTGACGATGGTGGCCAGAGCGTTCGGCATCAGATTGCTTAGTTCCAGCGTCTCCATCAGGTCGCTGTTCCACACGAGACTCCGGTCGGTGACCTTGATGTCATCCATCTTCGAGGCAACCGCGTACATCCTGCTCACCCCATCGGCCAGGGTCTTGTCGGTACGGAAAACGGCGGCGTCCGCCTGCATCGTCTTTTGCATCTCCAAGCGTAGTTCGGCAGTGCCGACAGTGCCGTTGGCGTGGCGCAACTTGTCGAAACGATCGAACGCTTTATCGACCGATGCCCGATTCAATCTTGGATTCGGTGCGCCGGGGTCCACCACCTCGCCTGCCTTGATGGCCGCCGCTCGGCCAAAGACCACCAGATCGATCAGAGAGTTCGAACCCAGACGGTTCGCCCCATGGACCGAGGCACAGCCCGCCTCGCCCACGGCCATCAGACCGGGTACGACCGCGTCCGGATCGTCTTCGGTCGGCTTCAAGGCTTCACCCCAATAATTCGTGGGAATGCCGCCCATGTTGTAATGAACCGTGGGCAGAACCGGGATCGGTTCCTTGGTCACGTCGACGCCCGCGAAGATCCGCGCGCTTTCCGAAATGCCCGGCAGGCGCTCGGCCAGTGTCTCTGGCGGCAGATGATTCAGATGCAGATGAATGTGATCGCCATCCTTGCCCACGCCGCGGCCTTCGCGGATTTCCATGGTCATGCAGCGGGACACCACGTCACGCGACGCGAGATCCTTGTAGGTCGGGGCGTAACGTTCCATGAACCGCTCGCCTTCGGCGTTGGTCAGATAGCCGCCTTCGCCGCGCGCACCCTCGGTGATCAGACAACCGGCGCCATAGATACCCGTCGGGTGGAACTGGACAAATTCCATATCCTGCAGCGGAAGCCCTGCACGCGCCACCATCCCGCCGCCGTCGCCGGTGCAAGTATGCGCCGAGGTCGCACTGAAATAGGCCCGGCCATAGCCGCCCGTGGCCAGCACCACCATTTTGGCGTTGAAGACATGCATCGTGCCATCGTCGAGCTTCCATGCGACGACGCCCTGGCACCGATCGTCCTCGGACATGATCAGGTCGATTGCGAAATACTCGATGTAAAATTCGGCATCGTTCTTCAGCGACTGTCCGTAAAGCGTGTGCAGGATCGCGTGCCCGGTACGGTCGGCGGCGGCGCAGGTGCGCTGCACGGGCGGTCCTTCCCCGAACTCGGTCGTGTGACCGCCGAATGGACGCTGATAGATCTTGCCGTCTTCGGTTCGGCTGAAAGGCACGCCGTAGTGTTCCAGTTCGTAGACCGCCCTGGGGGCTTCACGCACCAGGTATTCCATTGCGTCCGTGTCGCCTAGCCAGTCCGATCCCTTCACCGTGTCATACATGTGCCACTGCCAGTGGTCGGGACCCATGTTGCCCAGGCTTGCCGCGATGCCACCCTGAGCCGCAACGGTATGCGAGCGGGTTGGAAATACCTTGGTCACGCAAGCCGTCCGCAATCCCTGCTCGGCCATGCCGAGAGTGGCGCGCAGGCCGGCCCCCCCGGCGCCCACCACCACGACATCGTAGTCATGCGTTTCGT
>JBCCVK010000300.1:0-3696 GCA_039195495.1 Pseudomonadota bacterium | reverse complement strand
CATGGCCTGGTGCATCATCCGGTCGAACGCATCCTGCGCCCGCGCCGCCGCCCGGTCGCGATAGCCCAGCTCCACGCTCCGCCAGCCGCGTTCGCCCTCCGGGATCATCACCACCGGCGTAAACGTCTCCACCGGTCCCCGTGCCGGGGCCGGGACGATCTCGGGACCGCACCCGGCGGGTGGGCGCGACCGCGCGATCAGGCGGGCCCGCGCCGCCTCGGCCATCTCTTCCCGGCAGACCGGGCAGCACAGGTGAAACGGCCGCTTGACGCCGTTCTCATCGACACAGCAGCGATCTCGGGTCTTGCCTGCACGCATGTCGTGCGCCTCCATTCTATATCTTGTGGGAACCAGAGAGACGGCCCCCATGGGTTGTCCGGGCCGCGAAAGCCGCGGGAAGCCGGGGAGGCGAGAAGGGTCCGGGCTTGCCTGCCCTCCCATGTGCGGCGTCTTCATATCTCATTGATTCATCTGCCTTTTTCCTTTCCCTTGGGAAGGCAGGGAAGAGAGGGAGGGGACATGAAAACACTTTCCCCGAAAACATGGACCGCATACGCCCTCCGAGAGGCTCTTTTCGCGTGTAGGCCGGATGTGGCCTCCCTACCTTCCCCAGCGTCCCATCCCGGCTGCCAAGCCTTTGATAATGCGTCCTTCTCCCCATACCCCTCGAAGGCCCGCTCCTTCCCATGGATGGGAGGCCACGCTCCCTCTATCCTCCGAAGTCATCCCAAAAGGGGTCCGGGGCGGCGGGGGCCGCGTCCGCACCCGGGTCGCGCGCGCTCTCCCATCGGCGGCGGAACGCCTCGGTGAACCGCAGACCGGCGTATTGCGACACCGACGCCTTGGTCTTGGTGAATTGCCGCCCGGTCTCGGGATGCTTCCAGTGGCGCGACCTGGCGGCGATCTGCAGCGCGAAGGTGGTCGGCTTCCAGGTGGTCTCGCCCCGCTCCGTCAGATAATGGTTGAAGGCCTGGCCCAACTCCTTGGACGATACCTTGTCGGCATGGTCCCCGGTGATCTCGCAGCAGCTCGTCAGGAACGACCCGATCGGGTCCGAGTCCTCCCGGTATTCCCGCGTGGCGTCCATCACCCCCGAAGGCGGGCGCAGCCCGCCCTCGAGATAATCAAGAAGCCCCTCGGCCAGCCAGGCGAAGATGCCGTCCCGCTCGGCCCACAACTTCTCGCCGAGGGCGTCGTCCTGTTCGCTCTCGGGGATCTGCACGTCGAAGGGCACCAGCAGCACCCGGCGCCAGATGCCGTCGTCGGTGCCGCGCACCACCGGCCGGTGGTTGCCGGAAAGGGTGATCTTGAAGTCCGCGTCCATGTCGATCTGATCGCCGTAGTTCGGGCGCACCGGGATCGGCTCCCCGCCGGTCAGCTGCTTGATCAGGCTTTCCTGCAGCTTCTCCCCCTGGTCGGGCTCGGAGGTGCGCACGAAGCGCGCGCCCAAGAGCGGGATCAGATCCGGCGTCGCCTCGGCCCCGGACCGGCGGTTGGCGCCGGTCAGGCTCTCGATCTTCAAGGAGGCGGCGTATCCGGCCATGATCCGGCCCATCACGTCGACGAGCACCGATTTGCCGTTGGCGCCGGCGCCATGCAGAAAGACCAGTTTCTGCACTTTCAGTCCACTCATCGACAGTCCGAACCAGCGCTGCAGGAAACCGCGCATCTCCGGATCGGGCTGGATGCGTTCGAGGAACGCGTGAAAGCGCGCCGCCGCGGCCTTCGGGTCGTAGGCCACCGGCATCATCTTGGTCAGGAACTGCGCGCGGTCGTGCGGGATCAGCCGGCACTCGGCCTGCCGCCCGCCGCCCTGCTCGCGCAGGTCGCTTACCGTGAAGCGCAACAGCCCCGAGCGGGTATTGACGTCGAGCGGGTTGCGGTCCAGCTCCTCGAAGGCCACCGCCAGATCGGTGGTGGCCTCGGTCAGCATGTGGCCGATCGGGCCGTTGTTGCCGGCGTTCTTCGCGTGCGTCAGGCGCCGTCCGATCAGCGACTTGCGGTCCTTGAGCAGGCCGCCGAGCGCCCGCAATCGGGCGACGACGGCGCCCACATCCGCCGTATGGGTGTCCGTGCGGTCCGCTTCCGGCAGCGCTTCCAGCGTCTTCAGGCGGCCCCGGAGTTCCCGCTCCTCGCCCAGGAGCTTCTCCTCGCGCGCCGTGGGCCTGAGATGGTCGATCTCCTTCTCGATCAGCGCCCATATCTTCTGGGCCCTGGCGCGCACGGCAATGCCGCCCGAGGTGGGGCCGTTCTTCGAGTTCAACGGCGGGTCGTATTCCCAGACCTGGCCGGTCCACACGAACCAGCCCACCCGCGGCACGAAGATCACGTCGCGCCCGAAATGGATCACGAAGCGCTGCCCGTTGCCGTAATCGTTCAGCGGCTGCGCCGCGGCCCGCCCGATAGGGTTGGGATCCGCAACCGCGCCCGGGGTACGGGGTGGCGGGGCGATGCCATCCACCGCCGCCGGCGTCATCTCCTCGGGCGCCGCGAACACTTTCCTGACATCATCAATACCGCTCATGGGTGCCCCTCCAATTCAGCGGCGATCGGAAGGTAGCAAATAGATGCGCTAAGGCGCACTATTTGGCTTGCATGAGAATGCGCCAAAGCGTATATAATGGATAAGAGAAAGAGGATCGATCGCGAATGGGCATCACCTTCACCAACGTCGCCCGCAAAGCGTTGAGAAATATGCCCGCCCGGGATCGCGCGGCTCTCATCGCCAAGCTGGAAGCCTTCGCGGCCACCGGGGCGGGCGATGTGAAGAAGCTGATCGGACGCGAGGAATACCGCCTGCGTCACGGAAACTGGCGCGCCATTTTCGTCATTGAAAACGATATGATCGTCTTGAAGGTGGCGCACCGCAGACAGGTTTACAGATAGGAGGTTCAGATGCGGGAAGCATCCACTCTCAAAGGCGAAAAACTGATCGTTCTGACCGAAGCGGAATATAACGAGCTGATCGAGGATGCCGGGGATGCGGCCCTTGCCGACGCTGCGGCTTTCGAAAAGCGCGGCGCACCCACCCTGCCTGCCGATCTTCTGGAACGGTCGCTCGACGGGAGGATGCATCCGCTGACGGCCTGGCGCAAGGCGGTCGGGATGACCCAGGCCGCACTGGCCCGAAAAGCCGGCTTGAGGACGGCAACGGTCGGTAACATCGAAAACGGGAAGATCGACCCGCGCCTGTCCAGTCTGAAGGCACTTGCGGATGCGTTGAATCTCGACATCGACGATATCGTGGACTGATATGCTCACGTGTCCTCCTCCATCGTCAGCCTGTCGTTGAGAGCCATCCCCTCGCCGACATGCATGATCTGGTCCCTCCGCCGGCGTCACCTCCTCGGGCGACGCGAACACTTTCCTGACATCATCAATACCGCTCATAGCAACACCTCCTGGCGGGCGTCCGTGCGATCCATGAAGCGCATCTGCATCGGGACCTGCGACCAGCTCCGGTCCCAGACGAACCAGGCGTTGCGCTGCGGCGGCGACCCCTCGCCGGTGAAGTCCAGCTTCCAGCGCAGCAGATAGCAGTAGCTGAACGGATGAGCCTCCAGCAGCGCGCCCAGACCGTTCCGCCGCGCCGCCGGCCAGTCCCATGACAACAGCAGCGCCAGATAATCCCAGCCCGGCATCTCCAGACTATGGCGCAGCCACCGGCCATGGCCGTCCCGCGCGTTGATCAGGTTG
>JBCCVK010000299.1:0-3704 GCA_039195495.1 Pseudomonadota bacterium | reverse complement strand
GCCGGACGCCTCTCCGGCGGTCCACTTGCAACCAATAAAGCCATATCAGCGCGCACACGGTGCGCGCTGGGCGATCTTTCTGCTCTATCAACTCCAGGTTAGCGTGAGCACGAATTCGCGTGCGGACGCTCGGGTCTCTGCGCGGCTTCAAGGTCCGTTCGGCACATCGCGAGAAAGGGGTTGGCGCAAGTTTTGATCCCATTGATCGAGATCGCCGCTTTTGAGGAAAATCCAAAAAGGAGAGGATGATGAAAAGACAATCTGCCGATCTGTTCACGGTGGTGTCGCTCGTGTTTCTGACCCTTCCAATCGGCGTCAGCGCACAGGAGACGGGTGGCGGCGTTGCGCCGCCGACGCGGTCCCAGGAACAGGGACTGAACTACCGCAACACCATTCCCCGCGATTTCACCACTGAAATCATCGTGGCGGACGAAAAGGGACGCGCACGGGCGGAGCAGATTCTTGAACTCTATGGAATTCTGGCCACCGACCCGTCGATCGAAAATATGCGGACATACATCTCCGACAGTTACATCCAGCACAATACGCTCATCCCCGACGGTCCCGTGCCACTTGCCATGCTGTTCTCCTCTTCCGTCGCGCAATACCCCGTCCAGATCGACGTCCATAAGATCATGGTCGTCGGGGACTGGGCCATGGCGCATGTTAATTTCCGCAATCTCACTTCGAACGCCCCCGAGGATCTCGGAACGGCCGCGGTCGACATGTATCTCTACGGGCCGGACGGCAAGATCGCCGAGCATTGGGACGTGCTTCAGGGGGTTCCGACACATTCGGCAAATCCGAACGGCATGTTCGTCACAATCTTCGAGGGAGAGTAAGAACATGAAAACGCCATCACTGCTTGCGACGACCTTTCTGGCCAGCCAGGTCTTGCTGACCGGCGCGGTCTTGGCCGAAACCCCTCCGCCGCCGCCCGCCGCCGATCTTGCGATACCTTATTACGATCGGCACAAGATCGACGTCAGCAATCTGCGGGACTTCTATGACGGGCTCCTGATCGCCGACTTGATGATCCATGCCGACGCAATGTTCGACGCCGAGACCAAGTGGAAGCTGACCCTTTATGAGATGATCCGGCTGGGGAGCAACCACCATCAGGCGCGCGCGGCCCGTCAACTCGCATCGATGGGCGTGCCGATGGAGGACATCCTCGCGATCTGGTCTCCGGACCATGTGAAATCGATCGAGAATGACCGCATCCGGGCCGCGTTCGAGTTTGTCGATGTCGCCGCGCGCAGTCCGGCGCGGGTGACGGCCGACACCCATGCGATGCTGCGAACGCATTTCATCGACCGGCAGATCGCGGAACTGATCGAGCTTGTGGCGATCAATGCAGCCATGGCCAAGCATGACCTGATCCTGCCGATCCCGACCGATCAGTCAACCGTTGACTGGGCGAATGAAAACCTTGCGTCGGTCGGCTGGCAACTCGGGTTGAACAAGATCAGCAGTCCGGAGGAACAGCGCGCCGCGCTCTTCGTCGGTGATGCGCTGGAGGCCGCGCATGCCGAAATCATCGCGGATTGGAAAACGGGAGATCTGACCGCGATGGACCCCGAATTCGCGTCCGACTGGGTCAATTACATCACCGGATACGACGTTTCCCCAATGACCTTCGATGGCGACATGGACGGTGTCGAGGAGCCGTTTGATTTCTTCCCCGAAGAGTATTTGCGTTGGGAAGACCCCGCCGCCGATGACGCCAACCTCCCTCCCGAAGGGACACCGCCGTTTGACGTGGTCGCCTATGATTACGACTATTATCAGCCGTCTGTCGTGGCGAAGACCAGATATCCGCTGAGCGACCGGAACAGGTTCGATACGGAATGGACCCGTCAAAGCTCTCTCGGGACGGTGAAGATCGATACGTATTTCTCCAGCACCGACCGGGCCCTGACCCTGCCGATGAAATGGCATGTTTTCTTCGTCAATCAACTGGCCAGCGGGTGCGGGCATTGTCAGGTTCACGGCGCGTACGGGCTTTACGACGCGATCGGGGACGACTATCCGAATGGACGGCTTCCGCCGGATGTGCGTGCAGGCGTGATCGAGAGGATTCACGCGCTCTTCGATTTCGAGCGCTCCGATCTGTTCACCGACGCCGAAAAGGCCGCGTTACGCTTTGCCCGCGATTCTGGTCCTTTGCCCACGCGCACCACCGCAGCGCATATCGAGGAGTTGCGGCGCCATTATTCCGACCGGGAGATTCAGGAGATCGTTTCACTGATCGTAACCAGCGGCTGGTTGGCGACCGCGATGCAGTCGCAACTGACCGTCACCGACCGGCTGAGCATGGCCTGGGCGATGCGTAACTTGACCCCGGTTGGCTGGACCCCCGGCGCCCATCTCGGCCTGCCGAATGAACAACGTCGCTGGCACATGACCGAAATGGTCGATTTCGCCATCGCCAGGATGAACTCGGGCGAGGTCATCGACGGGACATCCGAGTGGCTGGGCCTCACCGTTCCGCTGGCGGTCGACTCGGATGCCGACGGGGTCGAGGACGGGTTCGACGGTTTCCCGAACGATCCGACCCGTTGGGAAGATACCGACCGCGATGGCATCGAAGATGCCATGGACGACGATATCGACGGTGATGGCATTGCCAATGCTGAAGAAATCGCGAGCGGCACCTTCCCCTACAAGGCGGATTCGGACGGCGACGGCGTCGACGATGCAACCGAGATCGCGGCTGGATCCGACCCCGTCGACCCGCGCAGTCTTTAAGGTCAAGAGGCGCGCGTGCCGACGGCAAAACCGCAGGCCGGGCTTTTTCTCGGCCTGCCCCGGTGCCGCGCCGGTCGCAAAAACGCATTTGTCAAACGGAGCCTTTCGGGGATGACGAACATGCGCGTTCAAGACCTGGCTGGCGCCCCATTCCGATGTTGTTTCGGGCGGGGCCAATCGGCTGGTGAGGGCGTGTAAAGCATCCGCGGAGCTCCCGTGAGCGAATGCCGAAGTCCGGCCGCGCGGCCCCGATGGGATGATATGACATCCGCGAAGTCTGACAACACGGTCAGACCGCCCTTTGGGCGGCGAACGGGCCGACACCGGTCTTCGCACCGGCCGTCGCCGGTGTTCCGCCCCGAACACGGCCTATGCGCTCGCCCGAATTCTCGCAATCAGCCTTTTGACCTGCTTCGGAAGCGCCTACCGGGCGCCATCGTCGGAGCAATCCGCGGCGGGTGGGCGCGGGTTGTTCGTCGGCCTCCCGCAATGCCTCGCGCGTCGAAAACGATCGATCGACGATACCGTCTTCGGTCAAAGCTCGGTTTTGGCGGCGTGTCCAACGACCGCGTTCCGCCGCTTTCAGGGGCTTTGGGCGGTCTTTCCCTTGATCGGGGGGCGCGACCGGATACACTTGGCCCGATAGCCAAGGGAGTGCGCCGCCGATGACATTCGGGGAACGGTTCAGGGTCTGGCGGTCCGGCGATGAGGCGATGGGGCTGGTTTTGATCGGTCCCGCGTTGCTTTATGCGATCCTGCTGCTTGCCGTGCCGCTTGGTGCGATCCTGCTTATCAGCTTCTACAGCCAGAACGGCCTCGATCTGGACATGACGCCGACCCTCAAGAACTACCGCGAGGCTTTCAGCGATCCGATCTACCGCACGCTTTTGTTCCGCTCGATCGTGATCGCTGCCGTCGTGGCCGCGGTCACCGGCTCGATGGCCGGTCCCCAT
>JBCCVK010000298.1:0-3723 GCA_039195495.1 Pseudomonadota bacterium | reverse complement strand
TTAAGGACGCAACAGTCCGGATTTTAGTTCTGGAGCTGACCCGCGGATCTCCATACCGGCCAGCGGCGCTTGAAAGCGCGCACATAAAGGCCTGACACAAGCACGCACGCGATCACAGGCTCAAAAGGTCAATGTTCTCCTCGCAAAGCAGCCGGCAACCACACAAACTTTGCAGACGGGGGATGCACCGGTTACACACGCTCTGCGAGAATGAAGGTCATCACGCCCGAGATCATGGATGCCGCCATCGCCGGCGACTTGAATGTTTCACCCTGCCGTCAGGCGGTTCTTAGGGAGCCGATATGTTCTGCATTGGAATCCGGAGCCGCATGTCAGGGGTGAGGACGGCACTCGTAAATCGGGAGTTTGTCAAATGAGCCTCGATCGCGCCGCCCGCGATGCCCTCGTCACGGCCATACGTGCCGCCGCGCGGGTTGAAATTCTGCCGTTGTTTCGCAAACTCGATGCCGGACAGGTGAGTGAAAAGACTTCGCCCGAGGATCTGGTGACCGCGGCAGATCGCGATGCCGAGACGGCGATCGGTGCTTCCGTCCGTCGGATCCTGCCCGATGCCGCGATCATCGGCGAGGAAGCCGTCAGCGCCGATGGCGCGCTTTTAGGGCAGATCGCCACGTCTCCGCTGGTGGTCGTCATCGATCCCATCGATGGCACGTGGAACTTCGTCAATGGAATAGCGACCTATGGCGTGCTTCTTGCCGTCATCGCCCGGGGACAAACCATCCTGGGTATTCTCTATGATCCCACGGGCGATGACTGGATCATGGCCGAAAGGGGCGGTGGCGCATGGTTCTGCCGTCCCGATCGGCCGCCACGCCGTTTGCGCGTTTCCGCGCCGTCCGAGCGGCTTTCGGACGCGTTCGGCTTTATTGGTCTGTATAATTATCCCCGCGCCGCTCGGCCGCTTTTGGCCGCGAGCCTGCCCGATTTTCGTCGCGCCTGTTCGCTGCGATGTGCCTGCCATGAATATCGGTTGCTGACCGCCGGGCGTGCCGATTTCGGCCTGAACGGAACGCTCAACGTTTGGGATCACGCCGCCGGAGCATTGTGTTTCGAAGAGGCGGGCGGTCATGTCGCTCTGTTGAACGGGGCGTCTTATGCCCCCACCATGACCGAGGGCCGTCTCCTGACTGCGGCCAGCCGGCCGCTTTGGGATCAACTCGCCGAAAAATGGGCCGATCTGGCTTGACGTTCAATCACGCAACTCATCGGGTTCAACCCCCCAGAGGCCGGTTTTGCGAACCCATCCCTTCCGGTGCCCTACCGAAATCCGGCACCATTCCGGATCGCATTTGCCCAACCGCGCCACCACGCCCCCCTCGGCATAGGCCCGCACCGGCATGTCTTGCGCCGGCCGCACCCGTATGGGGATCAACTCTTCCCGCACGATGACCGTGCGCATACCGGAGAGGAGCGAATAATGCATCCAACCGGTGGCGCCATCAGGATCCTGCACCTGTCGCCAGTGCCCGTATTCGCCAGTGACGCGCAACGGCATGTCCCGGCGCTTGAATACCCAGTCGATCCGATGAGTCAACGACGGACCACGGCGCGCATTGCCCTCGCTCGCCTTGAGTGAGACATATCGTGGAAGCGGCAGATTCGTGATCGGTCCGCGCGTCTCTTGCGCCCAGGTCGCAACCGCTGCCATTCCCCCCAGCGCCGTTGCGACGGCCTTCAGAAAAACCGACCCTCGCATATGTGCCATATCAACCGTCCTCGACGTTCCTGTCGGGATGCCCGCCGTTCATCCTGCCGGAACAGATTGCCATCGGAGGGGGCAAAGGAAAAGTCCGGGAAGATGCCGAAGCTTCGCAGCACGGGCGAGTGTTGTCATTGCGCGACGATCGCATCCTTTCCTCCCGTATCAGTGCATCCGCATGGTCCAAAAACGCAAATATGCGTCTTCTCCATCGAAACGCCCAAACCGGCAAGGCGATCCGCCCGTCAGCCCCTTTCCGCCCTCGACGATCCGCTCCGGCAGTGGAACCGGATGCCGATCACGTCATGTGGCGCCCCCTGGATTGCTGTCCGGTGGTCCGGTCCGAGGCGTCCGCGCCGTCCGCATTTCCTCGACATGCAAGCCGGTGGCGCGCATGTCACGCCGCCATTGAGTGACCCCCCATATCCGGAACGGAAAACCGAACCGCTTCCATCGGATGGACCCGCTTCGCGCCAGGCCGTCCCTTTCCCTCCGGACCCTGCGGTCCCGAATCCCACGATCGATCTTCATCGGTGCCCTGCGATGATCGATCCGCATGGCCCACGCTGCTTGTCCGGTCGCATATCCCGCCCGGTGTTTCATATCCGCGTGGCGGATCGGGATGTTTCGAGATTTTCGAAATCTATGTCGGTTGCGTTTTTCGGCAGAAAATCAACGGGATCAAATATTTTTTGCGGACTCGACAGATGGTCCCTTTTGTGTCTATTAATGAACAATCGTTCAATTAATGCGGAGAGCCCGATGTTCATCTCTTCGATGAATTTCGATCTGGGCGACGATGTCGGCGCATTGCGCGCGATGGTGCATCGCTGGGCGCAGGAACGGGTCAAGCCGATGGCCGCGGATATCGACCGCGACAACGCGTTTCCACCTGAATTGTGGCGCGAAATGGGCGAACTGGGCTTGCTGGGCATAACGGTCGAGGAGGAGTATGGCGGCGCTGGCATGTCCTATCTTGCCCATACGGTCGCGGTGGAGGAGATCGCGCGGGCCAGCGCATCGGTTTCGCTGAGCTATGGAGCGCATTCGAATCTCTGTGTGAACCAGATCAGGTTGAACGGCAACACGGAACAGAAAGCGAAATATCTGCCGCGTCTGATTTCGGGCGCGCATGTGGGCGCGCTGGCCATGTCCGAGGCGGGTGCGGGGTCCGACGTGGTTTCCATGGCTCTGACCGCCGAGAGGAAGAACGGTTATTACACGCTGAACGGCAACAAGTACTGGATCACCAACGGGCCCGATGCCGATACGCTGGTCGTTTACGCCAAGACCGACGGGAAGGCGGGTTCAAGGGGCATCACGGCTTTCCTGATCGAAAAGGAGATGACCGGGTTTTCGACCTCGAGGCATTTCGACAAGCTGGGCATGCGGGGGTCCAACACCGCCGAGCTGATTTTCGAAGATGTCGATGTCCCCTTCGAAAACCTTCTGGGTGAGGAGGGAAGAGGCGTCGAGGTTCTGATGTCGGGGCTGGATTACGAACGCGTGGTGCTGTCGGGCATCGGTTTGGGCATAATGGCCGCCTGTCTGGATGAGATCATGCCCTACCTGGCCACCCGCAAACAGTTCGGCAGGCCCATCGGAAGCTTCCAGTTGATGCAAGGCAAGATCGCCGACATGTATACGGCGATGAATTCGGCCCGTGCCTATGTTTACGAAGTCGCCAAGTCCTGCGACCGGGGTGAGGTTACGCGCCAGGATGCCGCGGCCTGCGTGCTTTATGCTTCGGAAGAGGCGATGAAACAGGCCCATCAGGCGGTGCAGGCCATGGGCGGGGCCGGATTTCTCAACGATGCTCCCGTCGCGCGTATTTTCCGCGATGCCAAACTGATGGAGATCGGCGCCGGCACGTCCGAAATCCGGCGGATGCTGGTGGGACGCGAATTGATGGCGGCCATGGGGTGAGACGGGCCGGAGAAGGAAACCGCATGATGTGGCGACCTTGTCGCCCGCAGGATGGCCGCCGCCTGAGGCGGCGGCGG
>JBCCVK010000297.1:0-3730 GCA_039195495.1 Pseudomonadota bacterium | reverse complement strand
CGCCTTCAGCGCCCCGGACAATTCATCCAGCAACTGCGCGTTCAAGGCGTTCAAAGCCTCCGGTCGGTTCAGCTTAATGGTTTGAACGTGGTCCGAGGTTTCGACGATCAGCGTTTCATAGGCCATGGAGGGCTCTCATTGTCGTTTCACGAATGGAGGGTTATTAGCGCAACGTGAGCGTTCAAGCTATCTCTGACATCGAGAACAAAAAAAGGTGGATCGACCGGATTGGACGATGCGCTGGATCATACCGGTGCAATCAGGGGTCGGGCAGGATCGGCCCGCGCGGCCATAGACGGCGAAACTGTGCTGGAAATATCCCAGCTCGCCCGTGGCCTGCCTGTGATCGCGCAAAGACGATCCGCCGGACGCGATGGCTTCCCGCAGCACTTCGCGAATGGCCGGCACCAGCTTGGCGAGTTGGGCCGGAGCGATTCGCCGCGCCGCCCGTCGCGGATCGATGCCCGCGCGGTGCAGCGTTTCGCACGCGTATATGTTGCCCAGTCCGGCCACGGTTCTTTGGTCCAGCAGCGCACCCTTGACCGGCATATGGCGCCCCGAGAGACGTTCGGCAAGATATCGCGTGTCAAACGCGTTACTCAAAGGTTCCGGCCCCAGCGTCGCGATCAGTCGGTGATCGTCGATCTTGTGCGTCGGTGTCAGATCCATGGAACCGAAACGGCGCGCGTCGTTGAAAGCCACGCGGGCGCCGTTATCCATGTAAAAAACGACATGATCGTGCTTTGCCGGCACCGGACGGTCGTGGTGAAACCGGCCCGGAAGCGCCCCGGAAATCAGCATTCGGCCCGACATGCCCAGATGCACTATCAAAGTCTCGCCATCGTCGAGATCGACCAGGATGTATTTTGACCGCCGCCCCAGCCGTTCGATCCGGCGACCGGTCAACCGCTCGGCCATGCGTTCGGGAAACGGCCAACGCAGATCGGGCCGGTTGACTTCGGTCCGCTCGATGACATGCCCGGCCATCACGGCCTCCAATCCGCGGCGAACGGTTTCAACTTCTGGAAGTTCCGGCATTCACATCGCTTGCTGCGTCTTTCGACATGTTCGCGTATTCTCTATTCCGATCATCGGCAAAGTAAAAGCGCAAGCCGAGGGTATCGCCGTGCAATCCGTCCGTTCTGCCGATCGCGGCGCGCATTCGTCGTGTCCTTGGAAAAATGGGAAAGCTGATCGAGGTTCCCGTTCCGGACCCGGCCCGAAAGTCCGAGGGCGGCGATGGATTTCGAAGCCAGTCATTGGCTTCATGGACCAATCGCCCGGTTTGTGTCTTGAGCGCGCAGCATATATCCAAATCCGGCAAGGGATCGGATAAGGGCACATGACGGAAAAAACGACACATTTCGGCTTCCGAGAGGTTTCCGAGGACAACAAGGCGCGATTGGTCCACGACGTTTTCACCAAGGTCGCTTCGAAATACGACGTCATGAACGACGCGATGAGCCTTGGCATTCACCGCATTTGGAAAAACGCGATGATGGATTGGCTGGCGCCGCATGCGGGGCAGAAACTGCTGGATGTGGCGGGAGGCACTGGCGACATCTCGTTCCGCTTCCTGAAACGGGCAAGCGACGGCCACGCCACGGTGCTGGACATGGCCGAGTCCATGCTGGTCGAAGGACGACGGCGCGCGGAAGCCGCCAGGATGGAGCGCGGTCTCGACTGGATCGTGGGCGACGCGATGGCCCTGCCGTTTGCAGCGAACGTTTTCGATGTTTACACCATCTCCTTCGGTATCCGAAACGTTACCCGCATCTCCGACGCGCTGTCCGAGGCTTACCGCGTGTTGAAACCCGGCGGCCGCCTGATGGTGCTGGAGTTCAGTCACGTTCCCAATCCAGGACTGCGATGGATCTATGATCAGTATTCGTTCAACGCGATCCCCGCGATCGGGCACCTCGTCGCGCACGACCGGGCCAGTTATCAGTATCTGGTCGAATCGATCCGAAAATTTCCCGACCAGGACAGGTTCGCACAGATGATCCGCGATGCCAGTTTCGAGAATGTCAAATACCGCAACCTGACTTTCGGCGTCGCCGCGCTGCATTCGGGGTGGAAGCTCTAGGATGCGCGGCCCGCACAATATCTGGCGTCTGATTCGCACCGGCGCCACATTGGAGCGCACCGGTGCGATGCAGGCCGTGCTCAAGGCGTTTCAGGCTCCACCCCGCTTGCGCATGGCCGCCCATATCCTGGGCTGGCCGTTCAAATGGCTTGGCCTGAAGGGCGACACCAGGCTGTCGCCGGTCCCTCGCGCGTTGACCGCCTTGGGTCCGGCCTATATCAAATTCGGTCAGTTGCTTTCGACACGCCCCGATGTGGTGGGCAATGCGATGGCGGCGCAGTTGCGTTTCCTGCAGGACAAGCTGCGTCCCTTCCCGCTGGACGAAGCCAAGCGGACCATCACGGCCGAACTGGAACAGCCCTGGGAAGAGATCTTCGCGGACATCTCCGAGTCGATCGCGGCCGCCTCCATCGCGCAGGTCCACAAGGCGCATCTGCGATCGACGGGGAAAGCCGTCGCGGTCAAGGTTCTTCGTCCCGATATCGAAAAAGCCTTTCGAAAGGATATCGACGCTTTTTATCTTGCCGCCAGCCTGATCGAGCTTCTTTCCCCCGCCGCGCGCCGTCTGCGCCCCAAGGACGTGATCGCGCATTTCGAAGGCGTGGTGATGGGTGAATTGGATTTACGCGTCGAAGCCGCATCCTGCGCGGAGTTCGCATCGAATACGGAGAAGGATCCGGGTTTCAGGGTCCCGCAGATCGATTTTTCCCTCTCCTCGCGTCATGTGATGACGCTCGAATGGGTCGACGGCATCCCTTTGGGGGACGTCGAAGCGATCGCGACCGCGGGTCATGATTGTGTCGCTCTGGGTGATCGGGTCTTGCAGATGTTTCTCAACCATGCCCTGCGCGACGGTTATTTTCATGCCGACATGCATCAAGGGAATCTGAAGATCGCGCCCGATGGCGATCTTGTCGCCTTGGATTTCGGAATCATGGGCAGACTCGATGAATACACGCGCCGCGTTTATGCCGAGATCCTTTTCGGTTTCATCCGAAAAGACTATCATCGGGTGGCCAAGGTGCATTTCGAAGCGGGCTATGTCCCCTTTGACCGCGACGTCGACGAATTCGCCCAGGCCCTGCGGTCGGTGGGCGAGCCGATTTTCGGCATGGACGCATCGCGCATCTCGATGGGACGGCTTCTCAATCACCTCTTCGAAGTGACCGGCCGTTTCGGGATGCAGACCAGAACCGAACTGATCCTGCTGCAGCGCACCATGGTCGTGGTCGAAGGCGTGGCGCGTTCGCTCAATCCGCATATCAACATCTGGCAGGTCGCCCGGCCGATCACGGAGAGTTATATCCGCGAGAACATCGGCCCGCGCGCCTTCCTGCGCGATCTGGCGGCGACCGCCCGCGTGTTGACGCGTTTCGGGCCGCGTCTGCCGCAGCTTGCCGAAAGGATGCTGATCCAGCACAGCCAGCCCAAGGAGAGGGAGGCGCCATATGCGAGACGCGTGCCCGCCGTGCTGCTCTGGATGTTTCTCGGCGCGGCTTTGGCGATCGGGATATCGTCGCTGGCTCATCTTTAGGCGGATGTCCGCATCAGGCGCGGGCAGGCCGGAATTTCGAAAGCGGCGGCAGGCGTGGAAAAAAATTACTCTCATGCTAAATCAATTTTCTTGTTTTTAACTAGATTTTT
>JBCCVK010000296.1:0-3730 GCA_039195495.1 Pseudomonadota bacterium | reverse complement strand
GAGGCGTTCAAGATCATCACCTCGGATCCCAAGGTCAAAGGCATATTGGTCAATATCTTCGGCGGTATCATGCGTTGCGACGTAATCGCCGAGGGGGTGGTCGCCGCCGTGAAGGATGTGGGTTTGACGGTTCCCCTGGTCGTGCGGCTTGAGGGCACGAACGTTCAGCAGGGCAAGGACATCATCAACGACTCCGGTCTCAACGTGATCGCGGCGGACAATCTCAGGGACGGCGCCGAGAAAATCGTGAAAGCGGTGAAGGGATAGCTCCGTTGGCGGGCCAACTCCCTCCAACCCTCATGAGCGGAAACGTCTGTCGCCCCGCGCCTCAAACCAAGACCGAGGCGTTCCGGGAAGCGGGCTCCGGACTTAAAAGCCATAGGGGAATTTGGTCGCATGACGAAGGCGATGCCGGCGGCAGGCCGGTGATCGGTCTGAATTTCGAGCACCCGGAAGGGGATCCGGCACGATCGGTCGTCTTACCAGCCCGAAACGCATTAAGCGCGCCGAACATCGTTCTCTGGGGAGAGCCGGGGAAAGGAAACGCGAAAGCGATCGTCATTTTCGGATCGCTTGGGCATGGCGAATTTCGGCGCCGCCGGCGTCCTCGGGAACAGGATGGCCGGAGGTGGAACGTCGTTTCCGAGCATTCCGGCGAAAACGCATGCGACGGCTTGTACCGCATGGAAGCGTCTAAGAAATAGGAGACACCAGAATGGCCGTTCTCGTCGACGAAACCACCAAGGTCATCTGTCAGGGCTTTACCGGCAGCCAGGGCACGTTCCACTCGGAACAAGCCATCGCCTATGGCACGCGCATGGTCGGCGGCGTCACCCCCGGAAAGGGGGGGCAGACGCATCTGGGCCTGCCGGTCTTCAATTCGTGCCACGAGGCGGTCGAGGAGACCGGTGCGAATGCGTCGGTGATCTATGTGCCGCCGCCTTTCGCCGCGGATTCCATTCTCGAGGCCATCGATGCCGAGATCCCGTTGATCGTGGCGATCACCGAAGGTATTCCCGTCCTTGACATGATGCGGGTCAAACGCACGTTGATCGACTCGAAATCGACGCTGATAGGCCCGAACTGTCCTGGTGTCATCACGCCAGACGCCTGCAAGATCGGGATCATGCCCGGCCATATTCACAAGCGCGGGTCGGTCGGCGTCGTTTCACGTTCGGGCACGCTCACCTACGAGGCCGTTCAGCAGACCACCGATGTGGGTTTGGGACAATCGACGTGCATCGGCATAGGGGGCGACCCGATCAAAGGCACCGAACACATCGACGTGCTGGAATGGTTTTTGGCGGACGACGAGACCCGGGCGATTATCGTGATCGGAGAGATCGGCGGTTCGGCCGAGGAAGACGCCGCCGAATTCCTGGCTGCGGAAAGGAAAAGGGGCCGTTGGAAGCCGACCGCAGGCTTCATCGCGGGGCGCACCGCACCCCCGGGGCGCCGCATGGGCCATGCCGGTGCCATCGTCGCCGGGGGCAAGGGTGCCGCCGAGGACAAGATCGAGGCAATGAAATCGGCCGGTATCACGATGGCCGACAGTCCGGCGGCTCTGGGTGAGGCCGTGCTGAGGGCGATTGGGTAAATATCCGATGATCGTGCCGGAGCCGATGGAAAACAGTATGATGGCGGGGACGATCCCTGCCCGTGTCGTGGCGCTCGCCATGTCCGTCTGGGCTGTCTCGCGGACGGCCGCGGCTGCCGCCTCGCCCTGTCCGAGCGACAAGGCGGTTTTCGATGTCTCCGGCGCGGATATTCCGCCCTTCGCGGGACGGGTTGCCCGCATAGGTGCGGCTCCCGTGTCCGGAAACGTCTTGAAAAGACGCCTTGCCGTGCGATGCGCGGCATTCATCGGCGTTACCCACTGATATTGCAGGAGCCGTTCGATGACCGAACAATCTCTCAACGATGTCTTTCACGCCTCCTCCTTCATGCAAGGGCATAATGCGGCATATCTCGAGCAGCTCTATGCGCGTTACGCCGACGATCCCGGCATGGTCGACGAGGCATGGCGACATTTCTTCCAATCCCTGGGCGATGGCGGGAGCGATGTCAGGAAGGAGGCCGCCGGCCCCTCCTGGGCACGCGCCGACTGGCCGCCGCATCCCGGTGACGAACTGACCGCCGCGCTCGACGGACAGTGGCCCGCCCCCGAGGATGCCGCGAACGTGGCCCGGAAGATAGCCGGGAAGGCCGAAGAAAAAGGGATCGAAGTCAATGACGAGGCGATCAAGCGCGCCGTTCTCGACTCGATCCGCGCCTTGATGCTGATCCGCGCCTATCGGATAAGGGGGCATCTTGCCGCTGACCTCGATCCGCTGAAAAGACGCGAGCCGGAACCGCATCCCGAGCTTGATCCGAAATCCTATGGTTTCGCGGAGGCCGATCTTGATCGCCCGATCTTCATCGACAACGTGCTCGGGCTGCAGATCGCTTCGGTCCGGCAGATCATCGACCTCGTCAAACGCACCTATTGCGGCACGTTCGCGTTGCAATACATGCATATCTCCGAGCCCGAGCAAGCGGCCTGGCTCAAGGAGCGGATCGAAGGATACGGCAAGGAAATCGCCTTTACCCGCGAGGGCCGCAAGGCGATTCTGAACAAGCTGGTCGAAGCGGAAGGCTTCGAGAAGTTCCTGCATGTCAAGTATATGGGCACCAAGCGTTTCGGCCTGGACGGCGGCGAAAGCCTGATCCCGGCCATGGAGCAGATCATAAAGCGCGGCGGCAATCTGGGCGTCGAAGAGATCGTCGTCGGCATGCCGCATCGCGGCCGGCTCTCGGTGCTGGCCAACGTGATGGGCAAACCCTATCGCGCGATCTTCAACGAATTTCAGGGGGGTAGCTTCAAGCCCGAGGACGTGGATGGTTCAGGGGATGTGAAATACCACCTCGGTGCCTCGTCGGACCGTACCTTTGACGAGAACACCGTACATTTATCGCTGACCGCCAACCCCTCGCATCTCGAGGCGGTGAATCCGGTGGTTCTGGGGAAGGCCCGGGCAAAGCAGGACCAGCTGCGCGATGCGGATCGCATCAAGGTCTTGCCGATTCTGCTGCATGGCGACGCGGCTTTTGCCGGACAGGGCGTCGTGGCCGAATGCTTCGGTCTGTCCGGACTGCGCGGTCACAAGACCGGCGGTACGATACATATCGTGGTCAATAACCAGATCGGTTTCACCACCGCGCCGCATTTTTCGCGCTCATCCCCTTATCCGACCGACATCGCACTGATGGTCGAGGCCCCGATTTTCCACGTCAATGGCGACGATCCCGAGGCCGTGGTGCATGCGGCCAAGGTGGCCACCGAATTCCGGCAGAAATTTCATAAAGACGTGGTGATCGATCTCATTTGTTATCGCCGCTTCGGCCACAACGAGGGGGATGAGCCGATGTTCACCAACCCTCTCATGTACAAGAAGATCAAAAAGCACAAGACCACGCTGCAGCTCTACACCGAACGGCTCGTGTAGGACGGTCTGATCCCCGACGGCGAAATCGAGGACATGAAAGCCGCCTTTCAGAGCCATCTGAACGCGGAATTCGAGGCGGGCAAGAATTTCAAACCCAACAAGGCGGCCATCCAGCCAGTCCGCCTTGTTGGGTTTGAAATTCTTGCCCGCCTCGAATTCCGCGTTCAGATGGCTCTGAAAGGCGGCTTTCATGTCCTCGATTTCGCCTACGGGGATCAGACCGTCCTACACGAGCCGATCGGTGT
>JBCCVK010000295.1:0-3732 GCA_039195495.1 Pseudomonadota bacterium | reverse complement strand
CATGCCCGAGATCGGCAGGCGCACCCGCGTGGTGGGCGCGTTCCCGGATGGGAACGTCTTGCCTGAACCGCGCAGACGACCGCCCGAGGCACATCGCGGGCACCCAATGCTCCACCCGAAAGTACATGAACATGACCCCGCTATTCCCGCATCAAACCCAGACACCCAACGGCGCCTGAAAAACAATGGAAAGAACTTCGACACTACCTGTTCATGCGGTTCCGATCCGCGAATGGAAGACCGATAGACCGTCGCCATCCGAAGGGCGCGACCCAAGCCTGACCCTTCTAATTAAAAGGCAGACCGATCTCCATAGGCGCGATGGGGCCGTTGCTGCTGACCGAGTATCCTTGACAAAAGACATGGAAGGGTGACGCTCGGTGCCGCCGCCACTGGCTCCTTTCTTGCGGCTGGTGCGCCGCGTGAACAGGCCGTGCGCTACACGCATGACATAATCGATGCGTGCGAGAACCTCCCCTCCGGCAAGAAAGGCGGGCGTTCCGAAAGATACTGGTCGGTCGGCACGCCGTGTTCTTTCAGATACGCGACGATACGATCGCAGTGATGCGGATTTTGCACCAGCATGGACGTGGAACGATATCCATAGCGCTGGCGAATGTCGCCTCTGACGGGCTACACTGTGGCATCAAGTCGCCTCGGTCAACGGCAGTTCAGGGCTGCCCATGCGCGCGGCGCGCTCGATGATTTCGGCGATCGCCGGCGCCTCTTCGAGCCCCATTCCATGCACATGACACGGATCTCATTCCTGCCCGATCAGGATGCAAACTATGCAAGGTTCGAAAATATGAACCCATGTGATTTCAATCCGTGCTCGGTTTCCCGGAGGCCAATTCACGCCGGACACCACGGCGCGGGGTTTTCGGCCCTGTAATTGCAAGCGAAATCGTCATCACCGGCGCGCCGCGAAGCGCCTTTCGGCCGCCCAGGCCCGGACGGCGTCGCCGAAAGCGGAAAAAAGCGGCCGTGAGACCGGATCTTCGCACGCATTCCATTCGGGGTGCCATTGCACCGACAAAGTGAAGCCCGGCGCATCCTTGATATAAGCCGCCTCCGGCGTTCCATCGGCCGCACGCCCGTCGATGACGAAGCGTTGACCGGCGACCTTCACGCCCTGACCGTGCAGAGTGTTGGTCATCATTTCCCGCGCGCCCATCAACCGATGGAAGACGCCGCCATCGGTGAATGTCACCACGTGGCGCAATGCGAATTTCTCTTCCAACGTGCCGTCGGGGGGCATGCGATGGTTCATCCTGCCCGGAAGCTCGCGGATTTCGGGATGCAGGGAACCGCCGAAGGCGACGTTGACCTCCTGAAATCCGCGGCAGATCGCCAGAAATGGCAAACCCACTTCGGCGCATTCACGGATCAGCGGCAGGGTAATGCCGTCGCGCGCCCGGTCGAAATCACCATGCGCTTCGGTTTCGCTTTCGCCGTATTCCTCCGGATGCACGTTCGGACGGCCGCCGGTGAAAACGAAGCCGTCGCAGATCCGCATCAGTTCACGGACCGTGTGGTATTTCGGATCGGCCGGGACGATCATCGGCATCGCGCCCGTGACTTCGGTCACCGCATCGCAATTCATGGCCCCGACCGCATGCGCCGGATACTGATCGTTGATCAGGTGGTAATTGCCGATGATACCCACGACCGGGCGCGTCATGTTCCGATATCCTTTCGCCTTCCCCCATCGATACAAGGGCCGGCGGCCAAGGTGAAGAGGCGGCGGACGCACAGGATATGCGCGCGCCCTCCCTGCGCCCGGCCTGGGTAAGGAAAAACCGCTCCGGCCGCGGCAACGGGTTTTACGCGCGCCACCCGGGCGCCGCCCATTCGCGACCGGTCTCAGCTCGTCTGCGCTTTCAACTCCCGCCGGCGGGCATGCAACACCGGTTCGGTATAGCCCGAGGGCTGTCCCCGGCCCTTGAAAACCAGATCGCAGGCCGCTTGGAAGGCCACGCCCTTGAATCCGGACGCCATCGGACGATATAGCGGATCGTCCCGATTCTGGCGATCCACCACGGCGGCCATCTTCCGCATCGCCGTCATGACCCGGTCTTCCGTGACGACCCCGTGATGCAGCCAGTTCGCCAGCGCCTGGGCGCTGATGCGGCAAGTGGCGCGATCCTCCATCAATCCGACATCGTTGATGTCCGGCACTTTCGAGCAGCCCACACCCTGGTCGATCCAGCGCACGACATATCCGAGAATGCCTTGCGCGTTGTTCTCGATCTCGGCCTGGATTTCCCGCTCGGACCAGTTTCGACCATGCGCCACCGGGAGGGTCAGCAGATCGTCCAGGCGGCCCCGCCGGCCCTGGGCTGCGATCATGGTTTGACGGGCGAAGACATCCACCACATGATAATGCAGCGCGTGCAATATAGCCGCCGTCGGCGAGGGAACCCAGGCGCAGGTGGCGCCGGCTTCCGGGTGGCCGATCTTGGTCGCCAGCATCTCGGCCATGCGGTCGGGCATCGCCCACATGCCCTTGCCGATCTGCGCCTTCCCCCGCAGTCCGCATTGCAGGCCGATATCGACGTTGCGATCCTCGTAAGACAGCAGCCAGGCCGCCGTTTTCATATCGCTCTTTTTCAGGCATGGCCCCGCTTCCATGCCGGTGTGGATTTCGTCGCCGGTGCGATCCAGAAACCCCGTGTTGATGAAGGCCACCCGAGATTTCATCGCCCGGATACATTCCTTAAGATTTACCGAGGTGCGGCGCTCTTCGTCCATGAGGCCCAGTTTGACCGTGTATCGGGGCAATCCCAGGGCGCTCTCGACCGCCGCGAAGACACGGTCGGCGAAAGCCACCTCTTCGGGTCCATGCATCTTGGGCTTCACCACGTAGATCGAACCGCGCGATGAATTGCCGCCCCGTCGCTTCAGGTCGTGCATGGCGATCAGGGTGGTGAACATCGCATCCATCAAACCCTCGCCCGCCTCGTCGCCATCCCGGTTCAGAACGGCCGGAGTGGTCATCAGATGGCCGACATTGCGCACCAGCATCAACGCGCGGCCCTTGAGTATCCTTGCCGTGCCGTCGGGGGCGGTGATGCGCAGGTCGTCGTTCAGCACCCGGTCAAAGGTCCGGCCGCCCTTCGCGACCCTCTCTTTGAGATCGCCTTTCATCAGGCCCAGCCAGTTGCGATAGGCCACCACCTTGTCCTCGCCGTCCACGGTGGCCACCGAATCCTCGCAATCCATGATCGTCGATAGGGCGGATTCAAGGATCACATCGGCAATGCCCGCGGGATCGGACGCGCCGATCCGGTGGCCGGGATCCAGGCGCAGCCGGATATGCAGACCGTGCCTGATCAGCACGACCTCTTTCAAAACCCCATTCTCCCGGATCGATCCCGCCAGTTGCGCGGGGGTTTTCAAGGCCGGTGAGAGAACGCCGTTCTCGATCGAAATCGCGGTCACGTCGGCCCAAACGCCACTGGCCAGCGGAACCGCCTCGTCCAGATGCGCCTTGGCCCTGGCGATCACGCGGGCGCCCCGCGCATCGCCGATGTCGCCGGGCCGCAACTGGTCGTGCCGATCACGAATGCGCGTTATGCGCTGAATGCCGCGAACGCCCGTTGGGGAAGCCTCTACGATGCCCTTTACGGGACCGATGCCTTGGGCGACCCACCCGGGAGTGGCGGTGAATACGACGATGCGCGGGGCGCCCGCGTGATCGCCAGGGCCAAGGCGCATCTGGACGAGGCGGTT
>JBCCVK010000294.1:0-3735 GCA_039195495.1 Pseudomonadota bacterium | reverse complement strand
TGCATCGCCTCGTTGAAGACGACTCCGACGACTTTCCGCATGATCGCGTTCTTCAATTCGAAATTCACGAAAAAGGAAACCTCGCACCCGCCTTCGACATCCTCGAAGGCCCAATTCGATTTCATGTATCGGAACGGACCGTCCAGATATTCGACGTCGATCTTCGTCGTATCCGGCCAAAGCGCGACCCGGCTGCCGAAGCTTTCACGGAAAACCTTGAAACTGACGACCAGATCGGCATCCATCACCTCAACCGCGCCTTCCGGGCGACGGGCGCGGATCCGCACCGCCGCGCACCATGGCAGGAATTCGGGATAAGCCTCCACATCCGCCACCAGCGCATACATCTGCCGGGCCGTGTAAGGCAGCACTCTTTTCTCTGAATGGGTCGGCATGGTCCTTTGATCTTTGTTCCGCAGCATGCGACATGTGTTCGGAAAACGCCGAAAATTCAAGTGAGGTCCCATGGAGCAAGCGCCTTATGTCATCGAAGAGATGATCTCGGCCAAGGCCATCGCAGCTCGGATCGAGGATCTGGCGCGGGAAATCCGGTGCAGCTATGCGGACACCGACAAACTGGTCGTCGTCGGATTGCTGCGTGGATCTTTCGTGTTCATCGCCGATCTGGTGCGCGAACTGGACCTGCCCGTCGAAGTGGACTTTCTCGAGGCTTCCTCCTACGGGGATGACATGGAGTCCAGTCGAGAAGTCCGCATTCTCAAGGACCTGCGCGGCGAAATCAACGGGCGGGACGTTCTGGTGGTCGAAGACATCGTCGACACCGGTTTCACCCTGTCTCATGTCGTGAACCTGCTGCGCAGCCGGGAACCGAGACGGCTGGACACCATCGCCCTGCTCGACAAACCAGCCCGTCGTGAAGTCGATGTGAAAGCCACGTGGACAGGGTTTGAAATCCCGGACGCGTTTGTCGTGGGCTATGGGATCGATTATGCCCAGCGGAATCGAAACCTGCCCTATATCGGCAAGATCCGGTTCACCGGATGACGGGGCCGCACTGGCTTTTGCGGATCGCCCTGCGGGCGCGCAAGCCGCCCGACCGACGGCGGGCGATACTGGCATCGGGGACAATCCTGCTCTGCGTGGCGCTGTTTCTCATCGAACGTTTCGTCGGTTGGCCGCAGGCATTTTCGATCAGCGGCCCATGGGGGCCGAAGCCGTGAGGCGGTCTTCACATTCATGTGAACGCATGCCGAAGCCCGACGGGTCACTCTTCGCTTGGCCACCGCACCCATGCGGACCGACGCCTGGGAAAATGACGTGAAAACCGCCATCTGTTGCACGGCCGCGCTTTTTGCGCTGCAATCGACCCCGGTCGCTGCCGGAGGGAGGTCACGCCGCACCAGGAGCCCGGGGTATCCTCGAGGCCCGTGCCGCGCAAATCGCGCCAATGACGCTCTGTTCCTTCAACCTTGGCCTCATCGGCGACATGGCCGGGGGAAACGGCGGTCGGCACGTATCACGCCCCGGCCGGGCGGTCGATGAGGTTGTCATGCTGTTGAAGGGCGAAACGATCCGTCATGCCCGAGATGTAATCGGCGACGATCCGCGCCAGGGCCGTCTCGCTATCCACCGCCGCAACATCCGTGCGCCATTGCCTGGGCAAAAGTTCCGGCCGCGACATGTAAAGCGGGAAGAGATCCAAGATCACCCGCCTGACACGACGGCGCATTTGGACGACTTTCGGGGCGCGATACATGCGCTGGAACAGAAAGGCGCGAATTGCTTTCAAATCCTCCCGAAGTTCCGGGGAAAAGGCGATGACGGGACCGCTGGCCGACCGCACTTCGGCGGCGCAGGACGGATCGATTTCGCGTAGACGGGCGCGGCTGACGTCCACCGCATCCTCGACCAGGCATCCGAAGAAGGCACGCAACGCTTCATGCCGGCGGCGATACACGTTCAGTCCCGGATATTTCCGGTCGACTTCGGCGAAGCAATCCCGCAGCATCGGCAGTTCGGACAGTTCGTCGGTCGAAAACAGCTCGGCGCGCAAACCGTCGTGCAGATCATGGCTGTTATAAGCGATGTCATCGGACAGCGCGGCGACTTGCGCCTCGGCTCCGGCATGCGTGCACAGTTCCAGATCGTGACGTGCATTGTACTCGGCAAGGGCATAGGGCAGACCGCCGCGCGTCGGACCGCCGTCCGGGGGCATCACCGGACCATTGTGCTTGGCGATGCCTTCCAACGTCTCCCAGGTCAGATTAAGCCCGTCCCATTCGGCGTAGTGCCGCTCCAGGGAGGTGACGATGCGGATGGCTTGGGCGTTGTGGTCGAAGCCGCCGTAGGAGGCCATGAGATCGGCCAACGCATCCTCTCCCGTGTGGCCAAAAGGCGGATGACCCAGATCATGTGCAAGCGCGACCGCCTCGGTCAAGTCCGGATTCAGCCCCAGAACGCCGGCGATGGTCCGGGCCACCTGCGCAACCTCGATGGAATGGGTCAGCCGGGTGCGGAAATAATCGCCCTCATGCTCGACGAATACCTGTGTCTTGTGTTTGAGACGCCGGAAGGCGCTGGCGTGAATGATTCTGTCCCGATCACGCTGGAACGGGGTGCGAAGGCTGCTTTCCTCTTCCGGGTAAAGTCGACCCCGGCTCCGTGCCGGATCGCAGGCATAAGCCGCGCGCATCGGTATCCACCAGTTCTTGCCGCGTTGCGTCATCTTCCCTATATTCCATGTCGTCGTATCGCGAAACTGGGAAATCCGCATGTTGACATTGCCGCCGAAAGTCACCGATCGCGCCTTTGCCCGCCTGGCCGAGATCAACGCGGCTTCGGGAATGCGGCAGGCTTTGCGGATTATCGTCGAGGGCGGTGGCTGCTCGGGATTTCAATACGACATCAAGCTTGACGACCCTGCCGAGGACGATCTGGTTCTGGAAAAGGATGATCAGAAAGTGGTGATCGACAACGTCTCGCTTCCCTTTCTGAGCCAGGCCACGATCGACTTCTCCGAAGAACTGATCGGTGCCCGGTTCGTCATCGACAATCCCAACGCCACGTCTTCCTGCGGTTGCGGCACCTCTTTTTCCATATGAGCGCCCTTTCACGATGAGAAAGCGGGGTATCGCCCCGTCATCAAGACCGCTTGAACCAAAAGCACCTCGGGTATATCCGCCTGTGAACGGCATTTATCGCACGGGGCGCGCGGGTGGCCGTGTATCGGAGCGGGGGTCATGAAAATCGCTACTTTCAACATCAATGGCATCAAGGCCCGGATCGCGGGGTTGAGCGATTGGCTGGCCGAAGCACGACCCGACGTGGCGGTGCTGCAGGAAATCAAATCGATCGACGAGGCGTTTCCGCGAGAGCATTTCGAGGATATGGGATATGCCGTCGAGACATATGGGCAAAAGTCATTCAACGGAATGGCGATCCTGTCGAAACTACCGCTGGAGGGCGTGATCCGTGGCTTGCCCGGCGATGATGCGGATATGCAGGCACGATGGATCGAGGCACAGGTTCAGGGGGAGAAACGGGTCGTACATGTCTGCGGTCTTTACTTGCCCAACGGGAATCCGGCACCCGGGCCCAAATACGACTACAAATTGGCCTGGATGGAACGGTTACAGGCGCGCGCTCAAGCTCTTCTTCTGGATGAAGAGCCAGCACTAATGGCTGGAGATTACAATATTATACCTCAGGACGAGGACGCAACCCACCCCCATGCGTGGCACACGGACGCCCTGGCGTTGCCCCAAAGCCGCGCGG
>JBCCVK010000293.1:0-3787 GCA_039195495.1 Pseudomonadota bacterium | reverse complement strand
GACGTGAGAGCCGTCCTGCCGGATCGAGAACCGATCGGTTGCGGCGATCCGGCAGGCTCTTTCGATCCACGACGCGCCCCTGATCGAAGGGCGCGCCCTTGGGGTCCTTGAGGTCCGCCCCGGTTCCGGGTATGCGGGTTCCGAGAGGTCGGCGCGGGCGAGCGCCTCGACAACCCGGTCAGGTCCGGAAGGAAGCAGCCGTAACGAGCCCCGTTCGGGTCGTGCCCGATCTCTCGCCCGTCCGTCTTTGCGGGCATGGGGCCGTGACAGCTTTCGGATGACGCCGTTCCCGCCCTTTTCGGTCAAGGAACGCGGCGGTATCGCCACGCCTGACGGACATATCCGGCCAGAACCGCAGGATACGGGCAACGGGACCTCATCGAACCGACGTGATCTTCCCTTTGCGTCGAGAGGCGCGAACCGCGCGTCAATTCATGCCGATCCTTCCGCCTGACGCAACAGCGGGCTCGCCGTGACGAGGCCGGTCGAGATCCCGCGCCAGTTCACGGTCGGGGCGGCGAGATAAGATCGTGCGACCGGATGCCTCTCATCCAGCACCCCCAGTTGGGCGAGAATCGTGGCGATCACGCATTCGCTGGCCCGTGTCGCCCCATCGACGATCTTCAGCGCAACGCCCAGCCGGTGCTCCGGAACGATGGCGACGAAAACGCCCTGAGCGCCGGTCTTGACGGCGACGCGGCCCTCCATGGCGCGCATGAGGCGTGTACAGGCCCGGTTCGCGCCCGCCACCAATTCGGGATGCTCGACCATGGCCTCGAACAGTTTGCGCATCGCCTGCGCCCGTGTGCCCGCAGACATGTCTTTCACGGCTGTGGCGAACGCCGCCATCGCCTGTGCCAGCCCGCGGAGCGTGCAGGCGAAATTCGGGGCCGAACAGCCATCGATGCCGAAACCAGGGGTCTCCTGCTGCGTGGTTTCCTCGAATGCCAGGCGGACCGCCCGCTGGACCGGATGCGAGGGCGCGATGTAATCCGCATCGCCCTTGAGATGCCGGTTGAGGGTGAGAAAACCACTATGTTTGCCGGAACAGTTGTTATGCGCCTGCGAAGGGTGGGAATCGGTCTTGACCAGACGCGTGCGTTCCGACGGATCATGCGGGGTCTGCCGACCGCATCGAAGCGCGTCGTCCGAAAGACCAAGGGTCGTCAGCCAGCGCTCCACCCGGTCGACATGCATGACGCCGCCGTCATGTGACGCGCAGGCCAGGGCAAGATGCTCGGACGTCAGGCCGAAGGCTTGCGCGGCGCCGCTTTCCACCAAAGGCAGCGCTTGCACCATCTTGCACGAAGACCGGGGCAATATCACCGCATCGGGATCCCCCCAGGCTCGAACGATGTCCCCGGAAACATTACAGGCCACGGCATGGCCCAAATGCGTGCATTCCAAAAACTGGCCGCGCCACACCTCCACCATCGGCACCGGGTCGCTCATCACGCGCTTCTTTCTTCAAAGCACCGGACGTCACACGAAAAACACATTTGTCACCCGTCGTTTTTGCGTTAACATGAGATATCGAGATACAAACAGACCGCCGCAAAGAGGCAAGCCGTAAAATAATGGCGCCAAGTCGGATCGGTCGCACGAGGCAGACACGGCTGGAGGCTGTAACGAATGACATCCTGGATGGGGAAAGCTGTCGTGGGGTCGGCATTGGGGCTGGCCGCTGCGGCCGCGCAGGCGCAGGAATCGAGCAACCGTGTGGCCGCCGAGAGGGCTTGGAGCGTGTTCGTCGAAGACGAACCGACCGAATGCTGGATCGTGTCGGCGCCAACGGAAACGGTGAATACGCGCGATGGCCGGGTGGTCGCCGTGCGCCGCGGCGACATCGCCATGTTCGTCAGCTACCGTCCCGATACGGGGGTCGAGGGCGAAGTCTCGTTCAAGGGCGGATATCCCTTCGCCGAGGGGTCGATCGTGACCGTGCAGATCAGCGGCACTTCATTCGAGATGTTCACATCACCCAAAGACGAAACCGCATGGCCGCCGACGCCCGCGGACGATGCACGGCTCACGACCGCGATGAAACGCGGGGCCGAGGCCATCGTGACGGGCCGTTCCGGCCGGGGGACCAACACCCGGGACACCTTCTCGCTGCTGGGTTTCACCGCCGCGCTGGAGGAGGCCGAGAAGCGCTGTGGCGCGTGATCCGGCATCATCGAGCCTCGAACGGGCCGTATCCCGCCTGCGGGGGACATCCCCATCGTCACGCTCCGCATCTAACGGAATGATCCGCAGTGTTCCCATCGCCCGAGATGTCTTGACCATTCCGCGCAGATTGCCGGACGGACCGGTTAATCTTGTGGGCCTGACGCGGGATCAGCTGCGTCAGGCATTGCTGACGGCCGGGACGCCCGATAGACAGGTCAAGATGCGCACGGGGCAGATTTGGCAATGGCTCTATCAAAAGGGCGTGCGGCGTTTCGCTCGGATGACCAATTTGGCCAAGGACTATCGGACGCTGCTCGAGGCGCATTTCACGATCGAGCTGCCCCAGGTCGTCTCGAAACAGGTCAGCCGCGACGGCACCCGCAAATACCTGCTCCGGATCGCCGGCGGAGACGAGATCGAAACGGTCTATATTCCCGAAGACGGGCGGGGAACGCTCTGCATCTCCTCCCAGGTGGGATGTATTCTGACTTGTCCGTTCTGCCACACGGGCACGCAGAGGCTCGTGCGCAATCTGACGGCCGGAGAAATCGTGGGCCAGGTGATGATGGCCCGTGATGATCTTGGTGAATGGCCCGAACCGGGCCGGCATCCCAAGAACGAAACGCGGCTTTTGTCCAACATCGTCCTGATGGGCATGGGTGAGCCGCTTTATAATTTCGAGAACGTCCGCGACGCGATGAAAATCGTGATGGACCCGGAAGGGATCAGCCTGTCCCGCCGGCGCATCACTTTGTCCACCTCGGGCGTGGTGCCCGAGATTGCGCGCACCGCCGAAGAGATCGGATGCCTTCTGGCGATCAGTTTTCATGCCACCACCGATGAGACACGCGACAGACTGGTGCCGATCAACAAGCGCTGGAATATCGAAACGTTGCTGACCGCGCTGCGCGACTATCCCCGCCTTTCCAACAGCGAAAGGATCACGTTTGAATACGCGATGCTGGATGGCGTGAACGACACCGACGAGGATGCGCGGCGTCTGTTGAAGCTGATTGCGGGCATTCCGGCCAAGGTCAATCTGATTCCCTTCAACGAATGGCCCGGCGCACCTTACAGACGCTCGTCCCCCGAGCGTATCCGGGCTTTTGCCGATATCGTTCACCGGGCGGGTTATGCCTCGCCGGTCCGGACCCCCCGGGGTGAGGATATCATGGCGGCCTGCGGGCAGTTGAAGTCCGCGACCGAGCGGGCGCGTGCCCCGCGGAGATCCCCCGAGACGGAGCGGGGAGCCGGACAAACCCTGATTTGAGACAGAGACCAGAACGCGGATTCGTCGAAACCGGCCTGGTCGGGCCGTGAGGCATTCGCGATAACCGCATCCGGGCCGCCGGTTCGGCGAACCACGCGTCACATGCAACACTCTTCCTCGAACGTGAATGCGGTGTGGCTCCGTCGCAACGCTTGGTAGTGGGTCAGTTTGAAATTCAGCCATCTTCAGGTTGCGCTTACGCCCGATGTTAGGTGACAGCTCTTCTTTCAGTCCCGCACAGAGACGCGCTGTTCCGCACAGACCTGAGCCTAGGTTCAGGATGCATTTATTTTCGTTGTACCGCGTGCTTCACGGCTGTCAAAACGGCGCGGTGAAATGAGCGAGTTT
>JBCCVK010000292.1:0-3820 GCA_039195495.1 Pseudomonadota bacterium | reverse complement strand
GCGGGCGAAGGGGGCGTTGCAAGATGGCGCTCAGTTCTCTGGCAAATCCGTAATGCCCCCAGAGATCCGGCCGATGCGTCACGCTTTTGTTGTCGATCTCGATCAGTGTATCGGTGGCCGGAAGCCATTGCGAAAGCGGCGTGCCGGGACGGGCATCGTCGGGGCAGATAATGGGGCTCTCATCCTCCGCCAGCCCCAGTTCCAGCATCGACACCAGGAGTCCTTGGGTGAAAGGATCTGAAATCCGGGGGACCTTCTTCTCCGACCTCACGCTTTCCGGCGCCCAAGCAACCTGCCGACCCGGCCCCAGAACGCAGCGCGTCGCCAGAGTGACCGAACCTCTTTCCCCGACATCCAGGGTGAGATGTCTGATTTCGGGATCGGAAGCGGAAGGCGAGACTTCGACGATACGGGCCACGAACGCACGGTCGGCGGGGATCTCCCGGGGGATGACGTTTTCGACCTCGGCGCAACCGACCGTGAGTCTTTCCGCGACGATTTCGGCGCCCAGACCGTCGATGTCGACGAAATCACTCAACCAATTCAATGATATATACATATATCTGTTTTTCTAGGTTCGAATGTACAAAATTCAAAGCACAGCGGGGAACTGTTCAAAAAAACGAAGATCGCCGGAACCGAACAACCGGATATCGGGGATACCGAATTTCATCATCGCCAGCCGCGTCAGCCCCAACCCGAAGGCAAATCCACGATATTGCGCCGGATCGACGTCGCCTGCGGTCAGAACGTTGGGATGCACCATCCCGCAGGGCATCAGTTCGACCCAGCCGGAGCGTTTGCAAACCTTGCAACCCGCGCCGTTGCAAATCAGACATTGCAGATCCAGTTCGAAACCCGGCTCGACGAAAGGGAAATAGCCCGGGCGAAGGCGTACGGTCACATCACGACCAAAGACTTTGGCCAGCAGCGCTTTCATGACCCCCAATACGGTGGCGACCGTCACGTCCTTGTCGATCATCAGACCTTCGAATTGATGAAAAGTCGTTTCATGGGACGCATCGGTCGCCTCGCAGCGAAAGCACCGCCCGGGGAAGACGGCACGCAATGGGGCACCGTGCCGCTTCATCGAACGCACCTGCGTGGCGGATGTATGGGTGCGCAGAAGGTGACCATCGTCCAGCCAGAACGTATCGTGCATGTCCCGCGCCGGATGGTCGGCAGGAATGTTCAGCGCATCGAAGTTGAAGAACTCGTCTTCGACTTCGAACCCGGTTTCCACCATGAACCCCATGCTTCGGAAAATATCCTCGAGAAACATCTGGGTCTGTGTCACCGGATGCAGGCTGCCGGTATGGCCGTCGGTACCGGGAAGCGTCAGATCCACGAGCCCGCGGCGGCGCTCACGGACGGCGCTTTCGGTGGCCCGGGCTTTCGCCTCGCCGATTTCAGTTTCCGCAAAAGCCTTCAGGCTGCCAATGCGTTTGCCGGCTTCACGCTTCTGTTCCGGGGTCAGTCGGGAAAAATCGGTGCCCCGCAACACCTCGGTGATCAACCCCTGCTGACCAAGATACTTTATGCGCAGTGCTTCGACCGCCTTGAGATCGCCCGCGTGCCGCAGGTCCTCGACCAATCGATTACGCAGAAGATCGGTCCCTGAATTCATGGTCCATCTCCACTCGGGCCGTTCCCCGTCGATATGTTTGCGCTCTCCGAGGACATCAGCCGAACGCAACCTCACCCAGCGCGGCAAGCATGTCATCGTCGTCCAGTCCGAGATTGGCCGGTCTACCCAAAAGGTCGCGCAGAACGCGTTCACAGGAATTCATCCATGTCGCGACCTCATCGGCAGAGTGGCATTCCGGAGAATACTTGACCGAAATTTCAAGCTCGGCCCCCGTGGCCTGCGCCGCAATATCAATGAGATAGCGGCGCCGGGTCGACGGCGCCTGTTCCGCGCCGAGCGAGTCCGGGATCGCCGCAAGGGTGGCCTCCGTCTGTTCCGTCGTATCGAAGGATCCGAGATAGTTGAAACTGATCTGCCGCTCGGGCAGCGCCGCAAGCGGATGGCTCTCGGGACAGACCCCGAGATGGCGAAGCATGCCCCATTCCAGATCCTTGCCGCGCCCCTCCTCCAAAGCCGCGCGCGTGCGATGCACGGCCTCGCCCGGCTTCGCGCATCCGGTGAAATCCAACCGAAGCGGCGTGATCGAGGTGAACCAGCCCATGGTTCGGGAAATATCTATCGGAAGGTCGAGATTCAGCCTGCCGTGACCCTCGACATCGATCACCAGCCCGGGTTGACCGATCCATTCGCCCAAGCTCCAACCGACCGCGGTCAGAAGCAACTCATGCAGGCCGGCATCGCCCACCCGCGACAATGTGTCGATGGGCACCCGGCGGCTGTAGATGCATGTGGAAGCTTCCAGCAGCTCCCGCCTGTCCCTCTCCTCGGGAAGGCGGCCGCCTGGCCCCTGCAGGCGCGCCATCCACGCGTCGGCCATGGCTTCGCCGTCGGCATTTTGGGCCCGAAGGATGGCACGATGCGCCCAATGCATGAAACCGGCTGTCTTGGCGCGAGGCGCGGCCGCGCCGTCTCCCGGGGCCTCCAGCAAGCCGCGCAACTCTTCCTCCAGAATGCGCCAGGACACGCCATCGACCGCCGCATGGTGGATCACCAGAACAAGCTGGCCGGCCTCATCCCCGGCCGCCTCAAGGCAGGATGCGCCGACGATGGGCCCGTCATGGATATCGAGCGCTTCATGAAGACGGCGTTCCACTTCGCCATCCTGCGCCCGGGCATGCGTCTCCATCAAAAGGCTGCGCTCAACGTCCCCATCCGCCGCAAGCCTCCACCCCTCATCGGTCTCCAGAAGCCGCAGCCGCAGCGCCGCGTGAGCCGCCACCAGATCGATGAGAGCATTCTTGACCTCGTCGGCGCCGATCCCGGGCCGCAGGCGATACCGCATGCTCATACTGAAATGATTGCGATCTTCCGGCGCGCGGGTGTTTTCCAACCACCAGGAAAAAATCGGCGGCAGAGCGATCGCCTGATCGTCGTCCAGCTCCTCCTCCGGATCCGGCGTGTGCAGTTTATTGGTTTCGGCAAGATTGGACAAAAGCGCCCGAACGGTCGTGTGTTCGAAAAGATCCAGGGGACGGAACTCGATCCCGATTTCCGATGCGCGCGTGACGACCTGGATGGCACGGATGGAATCGCCGCCATTGGCAAAGAAATTATCATCGGGCAGCAGATCAGGCTTGACCAGGATGTCTCGGAAAACACCCAACAAAGCCTGAAGCTGTGCCTCCGGGATCCGTCTGTTGACCTTTGTGGAATCGTCGTGGCGGCATTCGACACGATCTTCGTCGACACCCAGCATGCGGGCAACGGCAGCGGCATCCTGAGTGCCGCTCACATCGAGGCGATACACCGCATTTCCCGGCTCCAGAAGCGGCAAAACCGCGTCGCCGCCGGCATAGAGACCAATAAGCGCGTATGGCTCATCGCGATCGACCGCGACATGCAGGGATGCGAGGGCCTGAGCGGGTGACATGCTGTCAAAACCTCGCCGCCGCGCCAATGCCCTGATGTCGGCCGAAGCCCCGGCCGCCATGCCGACCTGTTTCCACATGCTCCAGTCCAGACAGACGTGGTTTGACGAACCGGAGGCGGATGCACGTTGCGCAAGGGCGGACTGATAACCGCATGCGGCGGCATATTCGCGAAAACCCGTTCCGCCGAAATATCCATTGACCGAACTGAAGGTAACGACCGGAACGTTGCGGTCTTCCAGTGTCGCGGCAAGGGCATGGCTGATGCGAATGCGCGTCTCGGCACGGGCCAGATGGGCGGTAT
>JBCCVK010000291.1:0-3852 GCA_039195495.1 Pseudomonadota bacterium | reverse complement strand
GCCGTCGCCACGCCGTGCTGACCCGCGCCGGTTTCAGCGATGATGCGCGTCTTGCCCATGCGGCGTGCCAGCAGGATCTGACCCAGGACGTTATTGATCTTGTGCGCGCCCGTATGGTTCAGTTCATCCCGTTTGAGATAAATTTTAGCGCCGCCGAAATGTTCGGTCAGCCGCTCCGCGAAATAAAGCGGCGACGGCCGGCCCACGTAATGCGTCCATAAATGATTCAGTTCATCCTGGAACGATCGATCCTTTTGGGCGCGTTCGTATTGTGCTTCCAACTCCAAGATCAAAGGCATCAGCGTTTCGGACACGAACCGGCCGCCGAATTCGCCGAACCGGCCGTTTTCGTCGGGGCCGGTCGCGAAGGAATTGATCAGATCGTTCGCCATTCTCCACGCCTTTCTACTGGGGCAGTTTGCGTTTATACCCGATATGCGAGGCGGTGAACCCGAGCCGGCGATAGAAACGGGCGCTGTCGGTACGGGCTTTGTTCATGGTCAGTTGCATCAAGCCGCATCCGGCGCGGCGGGCGCGCGCTTCGGCGTCGGCAAACATGGCTGTACCTATCCCCCGTCCGCGCAGGTCGCTGGCCACGCGCACGCCTTCCACCTGTGCCCGGCGTGCCGCCTTCAGCGACAGGCCCGAAATGAAGGTCAGTTGATAGCTGGCCACAATCCGTCCGGCCAATTCTCCCACAATCGCCAGATTTCCGCTTTCGGACTGCATCGTTTCGAAAGCCGCCAAATAACGTTCCAGCCGCTCCCCTTCCCGGGCCATGCCCAGCATGTCGTCCTCCAAAAGCGCGACGATGGCGCCCACGTCGTCCCGTGTCGCCGCACGAAAGACGACGCTCATGCCTGCGCCGCCGCGACAAAGGCGTGAATCATCTCGGCATTCTTCATGCCCGGTGCGCTTTCAACACCTGAAGACACATCCACTTGCCGTGCGCCTGACAGACGCACCGCTTCGGCCACGTTGCCTGGCGTCAATCCGCCGGCAAGCATCCACGGCACCGTCCATGACCGCCCCGCGATCAGCCGCCAGTCAAAGGCCCTGCCATTGCCTCCGGGTAAAGCCGCACGTTCCGGCGGCTTTGCATCGATCAGCAACTGGTCGGCCACCTCGCTGTAAATGTCGATCGCTCCCAAATCCTCGGCCCCGGACATACCCAGCGCCTTCATGACCGGCAAACCATATCGGGCTTTGATCTCCGCTACCCGCTCGGGGCTTTCGCTGCCGTGCAGTTGCAACATGTCCAATGGCACCGCAGCCATCAGCGCATCCAGCATCCCATCGCCAGCATTCACCGTCAAAGCGACCCTGACGATGCCCGCGGGTACCGACAGGGCCAGTTCCCTGGCCGTCTCGATTTCCAGATGACGCGGGGATTTCGGGAAAAAGACGAACCCTGCGTAACACGCCCCGGCCGAGATCGTGGCGGCCATGTCCTCCCCGGTGCGCAATCCGCAGATTTTCGTGCGTATATTCTGCCCCATGGCCCAGGATCACCGCGCGGCGGTATTGTCCTCGAGCAGAGACAGCACGTCATCCCCGTCGTCCGCGCCGGTCCTCAGCGCCTTGACCTGGCGCTCGAGCTTGCCGACCGCGCGTCGATTTCGACTGGCCTCGCCGCGATGCTTGCCTTCGCGCAGCCATTCCCAGACGAAACCGATCAGCAGCCCGGTCACCACGCTGGCCAGCATCACCAAAAACAGCGGCAGCGTCACTTCGGTATCGAAGGCAACGAAGGAGGCCAGTTCCTCGGGAAGCAGGCGCAGCGTCACCGCGTTGCGATTGGCCAACGCCATCACGATCAGAACAGCCCCCAGCAGACCCAGGAAAAGATATTTGATACTCCTCAGCATGCTTTACGCACCGCTGCCGTTCAGGCGGTCGCGTAACAGTTTGCCGGTCTTGAAGAAAGGCACGGCCTTCTCCTGAACCGCCACGCTTTCTCCGGTCCTGGGGTTGCGGCCGATACGCGCATCGCGCCTCTTTACGGAAAAGGCCCCAAATCCACGCAATTCCACTCGATCACCTTGCTCCATTGCAGAAATGATTTCCTCGAAGATCGTATTCACGATGCGCTCGACATCGCGGTGGTAAAGATGCGGGTTTTCGTTCGCGATCTTTTGGATGAGTTCCGATCGGATCATGCCATCCCCCGAGAATATTCCCCGCCGCGGCACTGAAGCGGCACGTTTCTCGACTATACGCGCAAACCTGCTTGCGAGAAACGACAATCACGGCGAACAAAAGGGCAAATGACACTTAAACCACGCCATTAAGGGCGCAATTCACCGCCTTCGCCCCCGTCGGCCTTTCAAATCATCGCCGCATCGCATCCGCACCGGGCGCGAAAGGGGGCGATTCGTGCATGTGGAAGGACCTTGCGCCAAGCAAGGTCCGATCCGAAATTTTCCAACGATCACCTATCGTTGCCTTTGAGCGCCGCCCCCAGGATGTCGCCCAGAGAAGCCCCGGAATCGGACGATCCATATTGTTCCACGGCCTCTTTCTCTTCCGCGATCTCGCGCGCCTTGATCGACAGACCCAAACGCCGGGACTTGGGATCGACATTGGTGACACGCACATCCACCTTGTCACCGATCTGAAAGCGTTCGGGACGCTGTTCGGAACGATCACGGGACAGATCGCTGCGGCGGATGAAGGATTTGGCGCCTTCATAATCCACCTCGATACCCCCGCCTTCGATTTTGGTGACCTCGACGGTGATGATCGAGCCACGCTTGATACCCTCGACCGCGCCCGGGAACGATTTATCCAGCGCCTTGACGCTTAGACCGATGCGTTCCTTCTCGACATCGATCTCGGTAACGACGGCCTGAACCATGTCGCCTTTGCGATAGTCGCCGATCACGTCCTCGCCCCGGCCCCCCCAGGTCAGATCGCTGAGATGCACCATACCGTCGATGTCATTGTCCAGGCCGATGAACAAACCGAACTCGGTGATATTCTTGACCTCGCCTTCGACCTGCGCGCCGATGGGGTTGGTTTCCGCGAAGACCTCCCACGGGTTGCGCATCGTCTGTTTCAGACCCAGCGAGACGCGCCGCTTGGCACTGTCGATCTCCAGGACCATGACATCCACTTCCTGGCTGGTCGACACGATCTTGCCGGGATGCACGTTTTTCTTGGTCCAGGACATTTCGGAGACATGCACCAAGCCTTCCACGCCCGGTTCAAGCTCGACGAACGCGCCGTAATCGGTGATGTTCGTCACGCGGCCGCGATGGGTCGAATTCAGCGGATATTTGGCGCCGACCACCGACCACGGATCTTCCTGCAACTGCTTCATGCCCAAGCTGATGCGATGCGTTTCCTTGTTGATCTTGATCACCTGGACCTTCACGGTCTCTCCGATGTTCAAGATCTCGGAAGGATGGTTCACACGGCGCCATGCCATATCGGTGACATGCAGCAGGCCATCGACGCCGCCCAGATCGACGAACGCGCCGTATTCGGTGACGTTCTTGACCACACCCTCCACGGTCTGACCTTCGGCGAGGTTTCCGATAACCTCGGCGCGCTGCTCGGCGCGGCTCTCTTCCAAAAGGGCGCGGCGCGAAACGACGATATTGCCGCGGCGGCGATCCATCTTCAGGATCTGAAAGGGCTGTTTCATGCCCATTAAAGGCCCGGCGTCGCGCACGGGGCGCACATCGACCTGGCTTCCCGGCAGGAACGCGACGGCACCGCCCAGATCAACGGTGAAACCGCCTTTGACCCGGCCGAAAATCGCCCCTTCGATCCGGGCGTCGTCGGCATACGCCTTTTCCAGATTGTCCCAGGCTTCCTCGCGGCGGGCCTTGTCACGGCTGATCGACG
>JBCCVK010000290.1:0-3886 GCA_039195495.1 Pseudomonadota bacterium | reverse complement strand
GGCCGAACTGCCGCCAAAACAGAGAGAATTGATCCGAAAGGCCTATTTCGGAAACCTGTCGCATAGCGAGATCGCGGCAGAGACGGGTCTTCCACTGGGCACGATCAAATCCCGGATCAGATTGGCGCTGGAACGGCTGCGCCACTTGATGAAGTGAAAAGACGAATGTGCGACAACATCAAACATCATCTCAGCGATGAATTGCTGATGGGCTATGCTGCGGGCAGCTGGCCCGAGGCTTTTAATCTGGTGATCGCGACACATATCGCGATGTGCGCCGAATGCCGTTTTCGCCTTGCCGAGTTCGAGACCGTAGGCGGCGCGATGCTGGAAAGCGATGTGGGTGCCGTCGATCTGAGTTCCGGCGCCTTTGAGGCGACCTTTTCCCGGATCGCGAACGCCGCATGGCCGGACGAACCGAAACGGGCCATAAAGGTGGGCGCGATTTTTCCCGCTCCTTTGCAGGACTATATGGGGGGCGACCTGGAGGCGGTGAAATGGCGTCCGATCGGCATGGGGGTGGGCCAGGCCGTCTTGAAGACGTCGAAAGAAGCTTCGGCGCGTCTGTTGAAAATTCCCGCAGGCTGCGAAATGCCGGATCACGGTCATCGTGGCACCGAACTCACCCTGGTTCTCAAAGGCGCCTTCCTGGATGAGGGCAACCGTTTCGTCCGGGGCGATATCGGACTGGCGAATGAAGAGGTCGCACATACGCCTGTCGCCGATGTCGGCGAGGATTGCATCTGCCTTGCGGCCACCGACGCGCCGTTGAGGTTCAATCGGCTGCTCCCCAGGATCGTGCAGCCCTTTATCGGTATCTAGGAAGGGCGGCTGCCAATACCTGACCGTCTTCGCATCCATGCCCTCCCGGTGGTGCCCCCTTGGGAACCGGTTGTCCGGGCGATGCCGTCGGGCGTCGGGGCGGGTGTAAGCCGACCAGCGGGCCGTTTTGCGCAATATCCTCGCTTGATGGCGGTTCGCCGGCGGGCGATCGATATTCGCCGACCATGCGCGGTTTGCCTTCGATGTCAAAACCGGTCTCGAAGACATGGCCGGTCCGCCGCGCTTTTCAGATCGTTTCCCCCTTCCGCCGCATGGTCCGGGCGATGAAATCTCGAACGTCCATCACCTTCTTCGCGTCGAGCGATACATAAATCAATTCCATGTTCGTCCGCCCGGTCACCATTTCCCCGGGATAGGGGAGATAGCTCAGCTCGCGCGACCCGAAGGACGGGGACGCGGTCGCAACCTGCCACGCGGTGGTCAGCCTGACATCGACGAGCTTCATCGACGGCCCTCCCGCGCTATCCGGCTCCTCTCGGGGCACGCCGGCCAGCCGCAGATAAGATGCCTTGTCCTTCGCGCCGATGAAACCATCGATGAACTGCTCGGTCAGCACCTGCAACTCGGCGGCCGCGTCAGGGGCGTGTACGTGACTGCTCAGATGGTCCGGATCCGCATGATTGTGATCATGCGGATGCATGCGGGTCCAGGAATCGTCGTCATGGGGCATGATCAGTCCTTGCGTGCCGAAGTGGTCCAGCGTGCCCCGTGGGTCTCCTCGGAATAATCCCCCTTCGGCAGGTTGACGGGTTTGTCGATATGCGGTCGATGCTTGCCAAGCACCCCGCTGGATACCATCGCCCCCAACACGTCGACGATCACGCGCGTGCCCATGAGCGCCGTGATCTCGGAATGATCGTAGGGCGGGCTGACTTCGACGAGTTCCATGCCGCAAATACCTTCGGCGGCGATCTTGGAAGCCAGCGCCAGCGCTTCGCGCGGCAAAAAGCCCCCGGGTTCGGGCCAGCCGGTTCCCGGCACGAAACCGCAGTCGATACTGTCTATGTCGAAGGAAAGGTAAACCATGTCAACGCCTTCCCAAGCCATTTCCAGCGCCATTTCAGCGGTCTTGTCGAGCCCCATTCTTTCGATGTCGGAAATGGTGATGATGTTGGTTTGCCTGTCGCGGGCCACCTTTACGGCCTCGCGCGGGACCTGCCAGCCGCCGATGCCGACCTGCACCAGATTTCGTGCCGGCACATTGGGTAGATTCGTGGAATGAAACCAGGGCGTGGTATGCATCCGCTCGTCGAGATCCTTTTCCTGAATGTCGGCATGGCGGTCGAAATGCACGATTCCGATCTTCTTCGACGTACATTGGGCGATGCCGCGCACGCAGGGAAAACCGATCGAGTGATCGCCGCCGATGATCACGGGTGTCGATCCGCTCGAGAATACGTGGCTGACCGCGCGGGTGATCTGATCGAAGGTCTTCTCGATATTACCGGGGATGGTGAAGATGTCGCCCGCATCGCACAGACTCATCTGTTCACGCAGATCGACGCCGATCTCGTAATTGTAAGGTGTGTAAAGCGCGCTGATTTTGCGCACGCCTTGCGGTCCGAACCGCGTTCCCGGGCGATAGGTGGTTCCCCCGTCGAACGGCGCCCCCAGAATGGTCGCGTCGTAATCGCCGACTTGGGTCACATCTTCCGTATAGGGAGCCTTCAGAAACGTGTTGATACCGGCGTAATGGGGCAGTTCGCCCCGCGCGAATGTCGGGATAGAACGGTCTTCGATACTGTCGGCTGCCGTCAGGCCCATGCGCAATGCCCATGCCTTTTCCCGCTCTCCCTCTTTGTCGGGAATGCCGGCCTCCTTGTGCATGGCCTTCCAACCCGTGAGGCCGGAGAGATCGGGATGGTGGAAACGGCGCCTGTCGCCGATCCGATCTTGCGGAAGATGGGATCGGGTGCGGTCACTGGGGCCTGAGAACATGGGTTTCCTCCTGAATGATTTGCAGCGGAATGTTGCCGTCGCGCGCGTCGAGGTCGTGGGTGATGGTCGCTCCATGAATGCCCCGGCTGTCGGGCGTCTTCCAAAGCGGGTTGTCGAAGACGAGGACACGATCGGCCAGTTTGAAACCTTCGTCGAGATCATGCGTCACCATGAAGACGGTCATGCCGATCTCGTCGCGAAGCTCCTGAAGAAATATATGCATCGAAAGCCGGGTGCCGGGGTCGAGCGCGCCGAAAGGCTCGTCCAGCAGCAGGATACGGGGTTTGCCGGCAAGGGCCTGGCCGATGGCGAGCCGCTGACGCATGCCGCCCGACAGGGCTGCGGGATAGGCATCGGCCATGTGGGCAAGGCCGATGCGTTCCAGCATCACGTCCGCATGCGCGACCGCCGCGCGGCGGGCGCGTCCCCGCAAGCGTCCCCATCGGTTGTTCCGGAACGCCTCGGCCGCGATCAGATTCTCGCGGACGCTCATATGCGGAAAGACGGAATATTTCTGAAAGACGACGCCGCGATCCGGACTCGGCTCCGCGGCCGGCGGGGCGCCGTCTATGCAGATCTCGCCGCGCGTGGGACGTTCCTGGGCGAGAAGCAGGCGCAGGAAGGTGGATTTGCCGCATCCGGACGCTCCGATGATGCAAACGAATTCCCCCTCCGAAACCGAAAGCGAGACACGCTCCAGAATCGAGCGGCGTCCGTAGGTTTGAAACACATCCTCGACCTTGACGAAACTCACAATTCGTTTCCTTCGACCCAAGGGTAAAGTCGTGCCGACAGAAGGCGCAAGGCGGTGTCCGTCAGAAAGGCCAGAAAGGTGATCCAGACCACGTAGGTCAGGATCACATCCATCGCCAGATAACGTCGCACCAGGAAAATCCGATAGCCGAGACCGCTTTCCGACGCGATCGCCTCGGAGGCGATCAGGAAGAGCCAGGCGGGGCCGAGCGACAGGCGAACCGCCTGAATGAGGCGGGGCATGATTTGCGGCAGCGCGACACGCAACGCGATGATCCAGCTCGTCGCTCCCAGTGTTTGGGCCTTGATCATCTGTTCGCCGGGAAGTTCGACGACGCGTTGCGACATGTCG
>JBCCVK010000289.1:0-3896 GCA_039195495.1 Pseudomonadota bacterium | reverse complement strand
GCGGGCGATGGGCAAGGGTGCGTGGGTTGCCCATTTACCTTTGCCGCGGGCGGTTCTAGCTTGGGCGTATGAAATCGGAGCCGGATTTTGATGTCGCAAGGGCGATGCTGGAATGGCAACTGGAGATGGGTGCGACCGACGCGATCGGGGAGACTCCCGTCGACCGGTACGCGCGTCCTGCCGCCGTTTCCGAACCGAGACCGCAGGGCGCTCCGTTGACGGTGAACGCACGACAGCCCGATGATGCGGCCGCAGCGCGCGCCCTGGCCGCGCAGGCGACCGATTTGACGTCATTGGCCGAACTGCAGGCGGGTTTCGACGGTTGCGAACTGAAGAAAGGGGCGCGGAATTTCGTGTTTTCGGACGGTGTGCCGGGCGCACGCGTGATGATTATCGGCGAAGCGCCGGGGCGCGACGAAGATGCGCAGGGCAAGCCGTTCGTGGGCCGTGCCGGACAGCTTCTGGACAAGATGTTCGATGCGATCGGGATGAGCCGGACCGAGGGGGCCGGGGCACCGATCTACATCACCAATATCCTGCCCTGGCGGCCACCGCAGAACCGCGATCCGAAACCTGAAGAGATCGGTATGATGCTGCCTTTCGTCGAACGTCATGTGGCCCTGGCCGGGCCGCAGGTGCTGGTGTTGACGGGGAACATCAGCTGCCAGGCCGTGTTGGGCCGCAGGGGGATCACGCGGCTCAGGGGAAATTGGACGCAGGGTCTGGATCTGCCGGTTCTGCCGATGTTTCATCCGGCCTATCTGCTGCGCAATCCGGCCGCGAAGCGCGAGGCGTGGCGGGACTTGCTGGCGCTGCAGGCAAGATTGAGAGACGGTGCATGAGCCAGTTCGATCGAACCAGAGATTTCGTACCGGTCCGCATCGCCGTGCTGACGGTCAGCGATACCCGGTCGCTGGCCGACGACCGGTCGGGCCAAGTGCTGGTCGACCGAATCGAGACCGCAGGTCATGCCGTCGCGCAAAGGGCCGTCGTGCCCGACGAGCGGACGGCAATAGCCGCCCGATTGCGCACCTGGTGTCGGGAGCCCGGGATCGATGTGGTGATTTCGACCGGCGGTACCGGTCTGACGGGCCGGGACGTGACGATCGAAGCGCATCGCGACGTCTACGAGAAAGAGATCACAGCCTTCGGCACGATCTTCACCCTGGTTTCGATGCAAAAGATCGGCACCAGCGCGGTGCAGAGTCGGGCGACGGGCGGCGTGGCCAATGGCACTTATCTGTTCGCGTTGCCGGGCAGCCCCGGGGCCTGCAAGGACGCTTGGGATGAAATCCTGGCCTTTCAGTTGGATTTCCGGCACCGTCCCTGCAATTTCGTCGAAATCATGCCGCGGCTGGACGAGCACATGCGACGGATGTAGGAGCGTCCGCGACGGGCTTGTGACTTGGCCATTCCGGAACCGGGCCCTATGTTGCGATGCGAAACGGGTAAACCTGCAGGGGACGGGCACTCATGCGATTTTTGCGCCGCAGCCTCGCGGGTCTTTTTCTTCTGGCAGCGACCCTTGGTCTTCTGGGTTATGCCGGCCAATCCTTTTATGCGGCATTGCAGGAACGCTGGACGCAGCAGACTCAGCAACGCCCCGCGCGCGAGCGGGTTTTCACGGTGAACGTGGTGAAAATCGAACCGCGCAGTATCGCGCCGGTCCTGACGACCTTCGGCGAAGTCATCTCGCGCCGCAGCCTGGAGGTGCGCGCGCCGGTGGGCGGTACGGTCGTCGAGTTGGCCGACGGATTCGAGGATGGCGGCACCGTCGAGGCGGGGCAGGTTCTGGTCCGCATTGACCCGCGGGACGCGCAATCGGCGCTCGACGTGGTTGAAACGGATGTCGAGGAGGCCGCGGCGGAATTGCGCGAAGCCGAGCGCGCGTTGGTTCTGGCGCGCGACGAACGGGCCGCGAGCGAAGTGCAGATGCGCCTGAGGGCGCAGGCTTTGCAGCGGCAAAGGGATCTCTTGGCGCGGGGCGTGGTCACCGAGGCGGCGGTGGAGGCCGCCGAATTATCGGCGGCCCTGGCCGATCAGTCGGTGGTGTCGCAACGCCGGGCGGTGGCTCAGGCCGAGGCGCGGGTGGATCAGGCGAAAACGGCTCTGGCACGATGGCGGATCAATTTGGCGGAGGCCAGGCGGCGGCTGGAGGAAACGACGGTCCGGGCCGAATTTTCGGGCGTGTTGAGCGAGGTCGCGACGCTGCAAGGGGGGCTGGTCGCCAACAACGAACGGTTGGCGCGACTGATCGATCCCGAGGCGTTGGATGTCGCATTCCGGCTGTCGAACGGGCAGTATGTCCGACTTTTGCGGCACGCGGGTCAGCTGCCCGACCTGCCGGTTGAGGTGGTGCTGGACGTTGACGAGATGGAGTTGAATGCCAGGGGCCGGATCAGCCGGGTCAGTGCCTCGGTGGGGGAAGGTCAGACCGGACGGCTTCTGTTCGCGCGGTTGGACACGGCGCTGGGTCTCCGTCCGGGCGATTTCGTAACCGTGCGGGTGATTGAGCCGGAAATCGATGACGTGGCTCTGCTGCCTGCATCGGCACTCGATGCGGAGAACACATTGCTTATGCTGGGCGCGGAGGACCGGCTGGAGGTCGCGCAGGTGGAGCTTCTCCGCCGTCAGGGAGACGACGTGGTCGTTCGTGCCGGCGCGCTGGCAGGGCGCGAGACGGTGGCCGAGCGTTCGCCGCTGTTGGGAGCCGGGATCAAGGTGCGGCCGTTGCGGTTGCCCGCGGACGAGGAGGCGCCGCTCGCATCCGATTCCGGCATGGTCGAATTGGACGAAGTGCGACGACAGGAGTTGATCGCCCTGGTCAAGGGCAACACCCGAATGCCCGAGGATGTCAAAGAGCGCATTCTGGCGCAACTCAACCAGCCCAGGGTGCCCGCCGGCATGATCAACCGCATAGAGAGCCGTATGGGAGGCTGACACGATGGTGCGGAAACTGCCCGGGACGGCCAAGGGGGTGCTGTCCTACTTCACGCGGCACAGAACGGCGGCAAATCTTCTTTTGGTGGTGATGATCGCTGCCGGAATTTACGCTTTCCCGAAGATGCGGGCGCAGTTCTTTCCGGATATCATCATCGACACCATCAGCATCGGCGTCGCCTGGGACGGCGCCGGGGCCGAGGACATGGATTCGGCCATCGTGCAGGTGCTGGAGTCGACGCTGCTGGCGGTCGACGGCGTGGAAAGTTCGTTCGCGGTCTCGCGCGAAGGCAGCGCCGCGATCTGGTTGGAGTTCGAACCCCGCTGGGACATGGCGCGCGCGGCGGATGACGTGCAAGCGGCGGTGGATGCGGTCACGAACCTGCCCGAAGACGCCGAGGAGCCGGACGTCCGGCGGGTCGCGTGGCGCGACCGGGTGACCGATGTGGTGATCACCGGACCGGTGGGCGTGGATCAGTTGGGACGGTTCGCCGACGAATTCGTCACGCGCCTTTTCGCCGAGGGCGTCACGCGCACGACGATCCGAGGGGTGGCCGCACCGGAAACGATCGTCGAGGTGGCGACGGTCGATCTGATCCGGCATGACACGTCGCTTGCGGCCATCGCGACAGCCATCGCGGAAGAGGCCGAACCGGATCCAGCGGGGGACGTGACCGGCGCCAATGCCCGCGTGCGTACGGGTGTCGCCAAACGCAGCGCCGATCAGATCGACGCGATTGTGCTGCGGTCGAATTCGGATGGCTCGAAACTGACCATCGGTGACGTGGCGACGGTGCGAATCGAGGGAATCGATCGGGAAAGGGCCTATTTCGTGGGCGAGAATCCTGCGATTTCGATCCGTGTGGACCGCTCGGATCAGGGCGATGCCATCGGTATCCAGACCCAGGTGCAACAGGTGGCCGACGAGATGATGTTGAGCCTGCCGCAAGGCGTCG